>CAYUXG010000093.1:0-4809 GCA_964448735.1 uncultured Nitratifractor sp.
GGAGGGGTGTCGTAGCCCCGTCGCACGGCAAGAAAACGCTCGTCGCCCACTTCGGATTTGACTTCGTCTTTGTTGCGCCCCTGCCAGGCGCCGTAGTGGCGTTCGTTGAGGCGCCAATCCTTGAGGCAGTCGATCTGCTCCCACTCCATCGTCGCCAGGGCGATCTGGGCGGTGTGGATCGCGCGCTTGAGCCAGGAGGTGAAGCAGCGATCGGGCAGCAGCCCTTCACGGCGCAGGAGCTCTCCGGCACGGCGGGCCTCCTCGCGGCCTTGCTCGCTCAGCTCCACATCGGTCCAGCCGGTGAAGATGTTCTTTTGGTTGTAGACGCTCTGGCCGTGTCGCAGCAAGATCAGCATCCCCATGGTTTGCATCCTTTCGAAATGGGCAGATAGAATTTGTTGAGATAGTCGAGCATCATGCGCCGTCCTCCGAAACGGGGAGCGACGCTCTGGATGGCGTGTCGCATCATGGCGATCCACGCTGCGGGCAAGCCGTTGCCGTCGAGGGTGTAGAAGGCGGGGACGATTTTGTGCTCCAGGGTGTCGTAGAGTGCGGCCGCATCGGCAGCATCGTCGGAGCTTTCTCCGCCGATGGCCCAGCCGTTAGCACCGTCATATCCTTCGGGCCACCAGCCGTCGAGGGTGGAGCAGTGCAGGGTGCCGTTGACGGAAGCCTTCATCCCGCTGGTGCCGCAGGCCTCCATGGGGAGGAGGGGATTGTTGAGCCAGACGTCGCATCCGCGCACCAGATATTTGGCCACCGCTTCGCCGTAGTCTTCCACGAAGGCGATGCGCCCCCGAAATCGCGGATCCTGGGCGGTTTTGAAGATCCGCTGGAGGATCTGTTTGCCGGGATTGTCGGCGGGATGGGCTTTGCCGGCGAAGAGGATCTGCACCGGGCGGGCAAAGTCGTTGATAATACGCTCGAGGCGGTCCAGATCGTGCAGGATCAGATCGGGGCGCTTGTAGGAGGTCATGCGCCGGGCGAAGCCGATCGTGAGCACGTCGGGATCGAGCATGACCCCTTCGGCCATGGCCACGGTGGGATCGACCCGCTCGTCGGCCCATTTGCGCCGCACCCGCTCCCGGATCAGGTTGACCATGCGGACCTTGTAGTCGTAGTGGAGCTTCCAGATCGTCGCATCGTCGAGCTCTTCGAGCCGTTCCCAGATCGCTTCGAGTTCCTGGAGATGTCGCCAATTCTCCCCGAGCAGGCGGTCCAATGCCTCCTGGAGCTCATCTCCCATCCAGGTGGCCAGATGCACGCCGTTGGTGACGGAGACGATGCTTTTGCTCTCCTCTTTGAGGACATTGGCCCAGATCTGTTTGGTGACTTGGCAGTGTTTTTTGCTCACGGCGTTGCGCTGCTCGCACAGACGCAGCCCCAGCACCGTCATATTGAAGCCCGCATCGGGGGCGTCGGGGTTGATCCCGAAGGACATAAAGCGCTGCTTGTCCATTCCCAGCCGCTGCCAGTAGTCGCCGAAGTAGTGGCTCATCATATCGAAGGAGTAGACGTCGGTGGCCGCCTGCAGGGGGGTGTGGGTGGTGAAGATGGAGCTCTGCTTGACCCGGTCGATCGCTTCGTCGAGGGAGATCTTGTCGTTTTCGACGAAGGCTCGAATCCGTTCGAAGAGGGCGAAGGCGGGGTGGCCTTCGTTGAGGTGCAGGATCGAATATTTGACCCCCAGCACCTCCAGCACCCGGTAGCCGCCGATGCCCAGGACGATCTGCTGGCGCAGGCGCTGGTTGAGGTCGGGGGTGTAGAGGTGCGAAGAGATTTGACGGTCCCAGGGGTCGTTGCTCTCGATGTCGGTATCGAGGAGATAGAGGGTGACCCGGCCCACGTTGAGCTTCCAGACCGAGGCGTAGACCGGCGGGTCGATGAAGGGCACCTGGATCGTCAAGTGCTCCCCCTTTTCGTCCAGGACCCGCTCGATGGGGGCGGTGTCCTTGTCGATCGTTTCGTTGGCGCCGTTTTGCCAGCCGTCGCTGCCCATGACTTGCCGCACGTAGCCCTGGGGGTACATGAAACCCACTCCCACCATCGGCAAGCCCATGTCGCTGGCCTCTTTGAGGATGTCTCCGGCGAGGAAGCCCAGCCCGCCCGAGTAGATGGGCACGGAGTGGTGCAGACCGAACTCGGCGCAGAAGTAGGCGATGGGGACGGGCTCTTCGTCGGCATAGACGGTGCGGTCCTCCATGTAGCGGCGAAAGAGGGCATAGACGTAGTCGTACTCCCGCATGAAGCTGCGGTTCTTCGCCGCGTTTTCGAGCTCCTCTTGGGGGATGGAGCGGAGCATGGCGATGGGGTTGTGGCCGCTCTCTTTCCAGAGATAGGGGTTGAGGAGTTTGAAGAGATTCTTCCCGGGAGGGTTCCAGGTCCACCAGAGGTTGAGGGCGATTTCGCCCAGCCCCGAGATCGCCTCGGGAAGCTGGGGCATGGCCAGGTTTTTGGAAGGGTCGCTTGAAGGCATCATCGTTTATTTCCAGTAGTAGAGTGCATCGTCTCCCAGCTCCGCTTCGATCTCCAGGAGCCGGTTGTATTTGGCCAGGCGCTCGCTGCGGCTGGCAGAGCCCGATTTGAGATGTCCCGATCCCATGGCGACGGCGAAGTCGGCCAGGAAGGTGTCGGCGGTCTCTCCCGAGCGATGGGAGAGGAAAGCCCTCCAGCCATGCTCCAGACACAGACGCACCGCGTCGACCGTTTCGGTGACGCTGCCGATCTGGTTGAGCTTGATGAGCGACGCGTTGGCGGTGTGCTCTTCGATGCCCCGGCGGATGAAGCGGGTGTTGGTGACGAAGATGTCGTCGCCGACGACCTCGATCTTGTCGCCCAGAGCCCGGGTGAATTTGGCGAATCCCTCCCAATCCTCTTCGGCGAGGGGGTCTTCCCAGAGGATGATGGGGTATTTGTCGACCCAGCGCTCGGCCAATTCGATCATCTCGTCGCTGCTGAGGGTCCCGCCGCCGGACCATTTGAGCTCGTAGCGTCCCTTCTTGCCCACGGCGAAGGAGGTCGCGGCGCTGTCGATGGCGATGGAGATCTCCTCTCCCGGGCGGTAGCCCGACTTTTCGATCGCTTCGATGATGATCTCGATCGCCTCTTCGTTGCTCTTGAGGTTGGGGGCGAATCCTCCTTCGTCGCCGACGGAGGTGGCCAGGCCGCGGGCTTCGAGAAGCTTTTTGAGGGTATGGAAGGTTTCGGCCACGTAGCGCAGCCCTTCGCTGAAGCTGGGTGCACCGTGGGGAACGGCCATGAACTCCTGGAAATCGACACTGTTGTCGGCATGTTCGCCGCCGTTGAGGATGTTCATGCAGGGGACGGGGATGCGTCGGGCTTCGGCTCCGCCCAGGTAGCGGTAGAGCTCGGCCCCTTCGCTTACGGCGGCGGCTTTGGCGACGGCCATGGAGACGCCCAGGATGGCGTTGGCTCCCAGTCGGCTTTTGTTGTCGGTGCCGTCGAGCTCGATCATGAGTCGGTCGATCGCCGCCTGCTCCGTGGCACGCAGGCCCAGGATCTTAGGGGCGATGATTTCGTTGACGTGGGCGCAGGCTTTGAGCACCCCTTTGCCTCCGTAGCGTTTGGGGTCGCCGTCGCGCAGCTCTACAGCTTCGTGTTCACCGGTGCTCGCACCCGAGGGAACGGAGGCGCTGACGCGGCTCCCGTCGGCGAGGGTGACGAAGACTCGGACGGTCGGATTGCCCCGGGAGTCGAGGATC
This sequence comes from uncultured Nitratifractor sp., assembly GCA_964448735.1. Taxonomy (GTDB): domain Bacteria; phylum Campylobacterota; class Campylobacteria; order Campylobacterales; family Sulfurovaceae; genus Nitratifractor. The sequence goes on from CAYUXG010000093.1 coordinate 3,723, forward strand.
TCGAGGGCGCGGATGGAAGTGATTCGGTCGTTGGGCATGGCAAGTTCCTTCATTACTTTGATGGAACGATCATACTCTATTTTGGTTACCAAACGGTAAACCCCGGAGCCTCAATCCTCCTTTTGACTGAGAAAGATCAGGAAAAAGATCAGGAGGAGGAAGAGGACAAGGAGGATATTTTTTTGAAAGAAAAGCACCAAATCCACGGCTTTTTGGCCGAAGTAGTAGCCGATGGAGACGAAGGTGAACGCCCAGAGAATTACTCCGATGATGTCGAAAAGGAGGAATTTCCCGAAGCGGTATCCCGACATCCCCAGGCTCAGCAGGACGGGGATGTGTGTACCGTAGATGAAGCGTTCGAAGACGATGATCCAGGATCCCCATCTTTCGATCCACCGTAGGGCCTCCTCTTTGCGTTCGGGATTTTTATCGAGCCAGCGCATCGCTTTCCTCCGAAAGAGCCTCCCGAACGAGAAGACCAGAATATCTCCGGTCAAAGCCCCCGCAATGGCGATCTCGATCACGCCTCGATAGCTGAAGACCTCTCCCAGGGAGGCGAGCCATCCCGAGAGCATGAGGCCGATCTCTCCTTCCAAGACACTCCAGACGAAGAGGGCATGGTACCCGTAATGCAGAAGTAGCTGAATCGGATATTCAAAGAGGGTTAGAATGAATTGGCTCAGACTCATGAAATTCTTTTTTACGAAGTGTAGCAAAGCTTCGTTTACATTCAGTAAGCGATTTGTGCCATAATATTCGCATCTTACAAAAGAGGAGGATGAGATGGGGATGTCTACCCAGAAACTCGAAGAGGTCAAGAAGCTCATCGGTCGTTTGCAGCAAGAAGCGCCCGAGCAGATCGCTGCGTTTCACGGTTTCATGGAAGCGGTGGAGAAGCCCGGCGCGATGGATGCCAAAGCCAAGGAGCTGGTCAATGTGGCTCTGGCGGTGGCGGCTCAGTGTGAGTGGTGCATCGCCCTGCACGTCAAGGGAGCACTCGATGCCGGGGCGAGCCGCGCGGAGGTGATCGATGCGGCGATGCAGGCGGTGCTGATGCACGGAGGTCCGGCGCTGATGTATATGACGC
>CAYUXG010000094.1:0-4787 GCA_964448735.1 uncultured Nitratifractor sp.
GCCGATCCTCGAAGCGCTTCGCCGGATGGAGGCTTGCTCGGAAGATGCGTGGATGGTCGGCGATACCTGCATGGATATGGAGTCGGCCCGTGCGGCGGGGGCGATCGGAGTGGGGGTCACTTGCGGGTATGCAAGCGCCGAACGGCTGTTGCAATGTACGGAGCATCTCTGCGCCGATGTGTTGGAGGCGGTAACGTCGATCCGGGAGCGCCTCTGATGCAGGGGGCATCCAAAGCCCTATTTAAGGTGCACACATTACAATTGGCCTATATCCATATTTGAGGAGGAAGCATGATCGAAATCAGATGGCACTCACGTGCAGGGCAGGGAGCCGTCACCGGCGCCAAGGGGCTGGGAGACGTGGTCTCCACCACCGGCAAGCAGGTCCAGGCCTTCGCCCTCTACGGTTCGGCCAAACGGGGTGCTGCCATGCGGGCCTACAACCGAATCGACGACGAACAGATCATCAACCACGAAAAGTTCATGCGGCCCGACTACGTCCTGGTCATCGACCCGGCGCTGGCCTTTACCGACAACATCACCGAAAACGACAAAGAGAGCACGCAGTACATCGTGACGACCCACCTGAGCAAAGAGGAACTCATCGCTCAGATCCCCGAGCTTCAGGACAAAAAAGATCGCGTTCATGTGGTCGACTGCATCCAGATCTCCCTCGACGAGATCGGCCGGGCGATTCCCAACGCTCCCATGCTGGGAGCCCTGGTCAAGGTCTCGGGCATGTTCGAACTGGACTATTTCCTCGATGCGATGAAGCGCGTTCTGGCCAAATTTCCCCAGAAGATCATCGACGGAAACATGAAGGCGATCACCCGCGCCTACAACGAAGTGAAGTAAGGAAAGGATAGCTATGAAAGGTGTATTGGCAACCGACAAACGAGGAATGAGGGAGCTGGGAGCGGAAGAGCTCGTCGGCTGGGATGAAGTGACCCACGGCGTGGTCCTTCACTCCTTCGAACAGGAACTTGAAAACGTAGCCCATCTCCGTCCCGAAGAGCGTCCCTACAGCGACTTCAACAGTTACACGGCGACCGTGGCGAGCTGGCGGGTGGCCAAACCGGTCTACAACCGGGACATCTGCATCGACTGTCAGAACTGCTGGGTCTGGTGCCCCGATACCTCCATCATTTCCCGGGACAAGCAGATGATAGGCATCGACTACGATCACTGCAAAGGATGCGGCGTTTGCGTGGAGGTCTGCCCCACCAACCCCAAATCTCTGTTGATGTTCGCCGAAGCGGAAGACGCCGAAGAAGCGCTGGCCCAGTGGCCCGAGAAGAAGAAAAAAGAGAAGAAGTAAGGAAGAGCTATGGCTGAAAAAATGGAATTGAACGAGATTGAAGTCTGGGACGGCAATCAGGCCGCGGCCCAGGCGCTGCGCCAGGCGCAGGTGGACGTCGTCGCCGCCTATCCCATCACCCCCTCCACCCCGATCGTGGAAGGGTACGGCGCTTTCGTCGCCAACGGATACGTGGACGGCGAATTCGTCATGGTGGAATCGGAACATGCGGCGATGTCCGGATGCGTCGGCGCCGCCGCCGCCGGAGGACGGGTCGCCACGGCCACCTCTTCCCAGGGCTTCGCACTGATGGTGGAGGTGCTCTACCAAGCCTCCGGAATGCGCCTGCCCATCGTCCTGACGGTCGTCAACCGTGCCCTGGCTTCTCCTCTGAACGTCCGGGGAGACCACGGCGATATGTATCTGGGACGCGACAGCGGCTGGATCCAGATCGACGCCTTCAACGCTCAGGAAGCCTACGATCTGACGCTTTGCGCTTTCAAGATCGGCGAGGATATCAACGTGCGCTTGCCGGTGATGGTCCATCAGGACGGCTTCGTCACCTCCCACACGGCGCAGAATATCAACCCTCTCTCCGATGATGAAGCCTACGCCTTCATCGGAGACTACAAGGGTGTGGATGAGATGCTCGACTTCTCCAAAGCGGTCACCTACGGGGCTCAGACGGAGGAGGATTGGCACTACGAGCACAAGGCACGCCAGCACCGCGCCCTGATGGACTCCTATACGGTGATCGACCGGGTCTTCGAAGCCTTCGAGAAGAAGACGGGCCGAAAGTACAAGCGTCTCGAAGAGTATATGATGGAGGATGCGGAAGTGGCGATCGTCGCCTTGGGAAGCACCGTCGAGACGGCGATCCTGGCGGCGAAGCAGCTGAGAGAAGAGGAGGGGATCAAGGCGGGTGTGATCGCTCCCCGAAGCTTCCGCCCCTTCCCCTTCAACGAAATTCGCGAAGCCCTCGCCGGGGTCAAAGCCGTCGCGGCGCTGGATCGTTCCTGCCCCATGGGCGCCATGGGCACGCTCTACAATGAAATCGCCGGAGTGATGGCCAGCATGCCCGCCGAGCAGCGTCCTCTGCTGACCAACTTTATCTACGGCTTGGGAGGACGGGACTTCTCCGTCGCCGAAGCGAAGCGGATTTTCCGAGAGCAGAAGGGTCATGCCGACGTCGGCCATATCACCACCGAGATTCAGCAGTTCAGCGGTCTGCGCGGACCGAAGCTGGGATTTTACGAAGCGAAAAGGAGCTAAGAGATGGCGATTACATCCATTAAAAACCTCAAAGAGTTTTCCACCGCCAACGAGCGGTTCGAGGGAGCACACCTGCTCTGTCCCGGCTGTGCCCACTCCATGATCGTCCGGGAGCTGATGAACGCCACCGACGACAACCTGGTCATCTCCAGCGCCACGGGTTGTCTGGAGGTCTGTACCGCGGTCTATCCCTACACTTCCTGGGATACCTCCTGGATCCATATCGGCTTTGAAAACGCCGCGACGGCCGTGACCGGCGCCGAGGCGATGTACAAGGCACGCAAACGCAAGGGAACCCTCAAAGATCCCGACGCTCCTGTCAAGTTCGTCGCCTTCGGCGGCGACGGGGCGACCTACGACATCGGTTTCCAGTGGATCTCCGGTGCCGTGGAGCGGGGACACGACTTCACCTACATCTGCCTCGACAACGAGAACTACGCCAACACCGGCGGTCAGCGCTCCAGTGCGACTCCCGTGGGCGCGCATACCTCCACTGCTCAGGCGGGACGGGTCAGCTACGGAAAGAAGCAGAAGAAAAAGGATATGGTCGCCATCATGGCAGCCCACGGCGCTCCCTATGTGGCCCAATTGTCTCCCAACAAATGGAAGATCATGGCCAAGGGCTTCCAGAAGGCCCTGGAGACCGAAGGACCCTGCTTCATCAACACCGTCAGCGCCTGTACCACCGAGTGGAAGTTCGATCCTAAAGATACGATCCATATCACCGATCTGGCCACCGACAGTCTGATGTTCCCCATCTACGAGATCATCGACGGGCATGAGCTCAACATTCTCTATCGGCCTAAAAACGTCATCCCCGTCGAAGAGTATCTGGCGGCCCAGGGGCGCTACAAGCACCTCTTCAAGCCCGAAAACCGCCACGTCATTGAGCAGATCCAAAAAGAGGTCGATGCCAAGTGGGAGTATCTCCAGCGCCGCGAAGAGGCGAAGGTCTGATCTCCCCCCTGCGGCTTTTGCCCGTTTTACTTACGCGATGCCTTGAGGGCATCGAAATTTCCGATTGATGCTTACCGACTTCTCTTCTCTTCACTCTTCAAAAAACCTTTTGGCATTTTCCCACGGCGTGGATTCCACGGCTCTTTTTTATCTCTTGTCGGAGAGAAAGGTTCCTTTCGATCTGGCGATGGTCGATTACGGTATGCGGCCCGAAGCGGCCGAGGAGGTCGCCGCGGCCAAAGCCCTGGCCCGACGTCACGGCAAACGCCTCCATCTTGCCAAAGCTCCGCAGTTCGACGGAGATTTCGAGTGCCGCGCCCGCCGCTGGCGCTATGAGTATTTCGAAAGCTTGATCGAAGAGTTCGGATACGACACCCTCCTGACCGCCCATCAGCTCGACGACCGTCTGGAGTGGCTGATGATGCGTCTGATGCGCGGAGCGGGCGCCTTGGAGCTTGCGGGGATGGAGGCTGAAAGCCTGCGCCGAACGCCGGAGGGCAAAGCGTATCGGCTCCTCCGCCCGCTGCTCGAGCGCAGCCGCGAAGAGATCGAAGCCTATCTCCTGGAGCGGGGCGTGGAGTATTTCCGCGACGCGAGCAACTTCTCGGGAGCGAACGAACGCAGCCGCCTGCGCCCGCTGCTTCGCTCGATGATGCAAGAGCATGCCCGAGGTATCCGTCGCAGCTTCGAGTACCTGGAGAGGGACCGGGAGGCGATTCGAAGCCTTTGGGAGACGCTTTATGCCCAAAAGCAGCTGCGGATTTTGCATCTCAAGACTCCCTCCGTCGCCTCCCGCGCCGCCGATGCGGCACTCAAGGAGTTGGGCTATCTGCTCAGCGCTGCCGAGCGCCGACGCATCGATGGGGGAGAATCTCTGGTCGCCGGCAGGCACTGGGCGATCGAACGATCGGGAGAACTGCTGACGATCGCACCTTATCTGCGAAGCGTCGCACTGCCGAAACCGTTCAGGGAGCAGTGCCGCAAACTCCGCATCCCTCCCAAGATCCGGCCCTATCTCTGGGAGGAGAGAATCGACATAGAAGAGTTGAGCGTTAAACTGCCAGATCCAGCATCAGCAATTCGTCGCTGATCATGCGATACAGAGGTGCGCCCAGCGGGGCCTCTTGCAACATACCTTCGACCAGGTCGAAATCTCTCTCGACGATCTGCCGGGCTTCCTCGGGCTCGAGTGCTTCGTACTTGATCATATAGTCGATCAATTCCCGAATACCTCGTTCTTTGCGCGTTTCTTTCATCACTT
>CAYUXG010000095.1:0-1830 GCA_964448735.1 uncultured Nitratifractor sp.
GCCCGGGTGGGCAGGGGAGAAGCCTTCATCATTCAGGGGGGCGACTGTGCCGAGAGCTTCGCCGCCTTCAACGCCGATACGATCAAGAACCTCTTTAAGCTGATTCTTCAAATGTCGGTGGTGATGACCTACTCCAGCGGCAAGCCGGTGGTCAAGATCGGTCGGATCGCCGGGCAGTTCGCCAAACCCCGCTCCAGCGACTTCGAGGAGCGAAACGGCGTGAAGCTTCCCAGCTACCGGGGAGACATCATCAACGACATCGCCTTTAGCGAAGAGGCACGCCGCCCCGATCCCGAGCGGATGCTCAAAGCCTACTACCAATCCGCCGCCACGATGAACCTGCTTCGCGCCTTTTCCCGGGGTGGATTGGCGGATTTGAACCAGGTGCACCAGTGGAACCTGGACTTCATCAAGGGCCACCCTCTGGGCAAACGTTACGAAGAGTTGAGCCGGCAGATCGACAAAGCGATGAAATTCCTGGCCGCGGCGGGAATCAGCAGCAAGACCGCTCCTCAGCTTCGCCAGACCGTGGTCTACACCTCCCACGAAGCGTTGCTGCTCAATTACGAAGAGGCGCTCACCCGCATCGACAGTCTGACCGACGAGTGGTACAACACCTCCGCCCATATGCTCTGGATCGGTGACCGTACCCGGGGGCTGAAAGATGCCCACGTGGAGTATTTCCGCGGTGTGAAAAATCCCATCGGATGCAAAGTCGGCCCCAGCATGGAGCCGGACGAGCTCATCGAGCTCATCGACGCGCTCAACCCCGCAAACGAAGAGGGGCGCCTCAATCTGATCGTCCGTATGGGCGCAAGCAAAATCGCCGAACTCTATCCTCCTCTGCTGCGCGCCGTCAAAGAGGCGGGCAAAAACGTGGTCTGGACCATCGACCCGATGCACGGCAACGTCGAAAAGAGCAGCACCGGTTTCAAAACCCGGGATTTCGACAATATCCTCTCGGAAGTGCGGCAATTTTTTGAAATTCATCAGCAGGAGGGGACCGTCGCCGGCGGAATCCATCTGGAGATGACGGGGGAGGACGTCACCGAGTGTACCGGCAGCCTCTCCAGCCCCATCACCGAAGAGGCGCTGGCGGATCGCTACCACACCCAGTGCGACCCTCGGCTCAACGCCAAGCAGGCGTTGGAGCTCGCCTTCATGATTGGGGAGAATTTCTGATTCTCTTCGCTCCGCTCGGAGCTTTTACTTCCGCTCTTCCTTCTGCGTAATCACAAAAAGATTCCGTCCGTTTTCATAACGATACTCCAGCTTCATTTTCTGCATATCCAGAATGCTTTTGACGATATAGAGTCCCAGGCCCAGTCCCCCCTGGGAACTGTGAAAGGGAGCGAAGTAGTGTTCGATGGGATGGGGGAGTTTTTTGCCTTCGTTGCCGATGACGATGCTTCGGCGGTGGATCAGCAGATCCGCATGCCGGTCGGGGGAGTATTTGATGGCGTTGTCGATGAGGTTTTTCAGTGCCAGGGTCATGAGCTCATAGTCGGCACGGAGGGTGAAATCCTCCCGAACGACGAGATGGAGATGTTTTTGGGGATCGTCGAGCATCAGAAGATCGATGCTCCCTTCCAGTAGGTCGCTTGCCTTGTACTCCCGGATATCCACTTCGAAGTTTTTGGAGGTGATGCGCTCGACCTTGGCGAATTCGTCGATGAGGAGATTGAGTCGCTGAAAGATCGCGTGAAAACGGCGTTTTTTGACGGGGTCTTTGAGCATCTCCGCCAGGAGGCGTCCCTTGGCGATGGGGGTTTTGAGCTCGTGCATGATCGCCCGTAGCAGGAGCTGACGGGATTGGAGCAGATCCCGGAT
>CAYUXG010000095.1:1930-4786 GCA_964448735.1 uncultured Nitratifractor sp.
GCGGTGTCGATGCGGCCGTATTTGAGATAGTAGAGATAGAGATAGTGGATATTGGCGCGCTCTTGGAGTTCCAGATCTTGAATGGAGCGGTTGAGCGAGCGCTGCAGAAGGGCGGCAAAGAGGAGAAAGAGCAACAAAAGGGCAATGGAAAAGATCAGGCGAATTTTCGATTTGAGAGAATCGAGGCGGAGGTGGGGGAACTTCAAAAACGGGGCCTAGAGGAGTTTGTATCCGACGCCGCGGACCGCCTGGATCGCCTTGGAATCCCCCAGCTTGGAACGGATCTTGCTGATGATGACATCCAGACTCTTTTGCGAGCTGTCGCTCATAACCGTCGATTCGTTGATGAGCTGCTCCCTGGAGAGGGTGACGCCCTGCTTGCGGATGAGCTGGGAGAGGATATCGAACTCCGCGGGGGTCAAGTGTAGAGGCTTGCCCTTGTGATAGACGGTGTCTCCGCGGATTTCGTAGTCGCTGACGGGTCCCTGTTTCGTGCCGTCTCTTTTGCTGTAGCGGCGCAGGAGCGAGAGGATGCGCGCATGCAGCTCCTGCGGGTCGTAGGGCTTGGGAAGGTAATCGTCCGCTCCCAGGCGAAGGCTCTCGACCTTGTCCTGCACGTCGCTGCGAGCGGAGGAGATGATGACGGGGATGTCGTATTTGCGTACGACCTCTTCGCAGACCTCCAGCCCGTCCATCCCCGGCAGGGTCAAATCGAGCAGAAGCAGATCGTAGTTGCCCACTCCCGCGCTCACTCCCAGGAAGGGATCTTCGTAATTGGTCACCTCCATCCCGAACTGCGCCAGATACTCGGTCAGCAGCTCGGCAAATTCGGGATCGTCCTCGATCATCAGGATCTTAACGGGTCGGTCGCTCTTTTTTTCTTTGTTTTTCATGCGTTGATTCTACCCCTTCGCGTTTAACCGAGCTCTAACGGCTTACGACGCTCCGAGCAGCTCCCGGTGCTCCACCATCGCACACATATTTTGGACCACGTCGATGCCGGCGGCTTTGGCCTTTTGGGCGGCTTCGTTGTTGACGATTCCCTTTTGGGTCCAGAGGACCTTTACGTCGCCGCGTTCGATGCAGGCGTCGGCCACGGCAGCGACGGCGGCGGGCTTGCGAAAGACCACGACCATATCTACGGGTTCGGGGATCTCCTTGAGGCTGCGGTAGACTTTGCGCCCCAGGATCTCCTCCTCTTTGGGATAGACGGGAAAGACGTTGTAGCCCTGCTCGATCAGATATTTCGTGACCATGTTGCTGTCTTTGGCCGGGTTGGGGCTCGCGCCGATGACGGCGATGTTTTTGCACTCTTGGAGGTAGCGTTTGACCTCCTCTTCGTTGCTGTTGATTCGGGGAAACTCGCACTCCATCTTTCGATCCTTTCGCTATAATTTGCCCAATTTTACTCAGGAACGTGTAATGGTGGACTTAAAACGGATCGGACGGGCACGAAAGCGGATCTCGGAGGTGGTGCTGCGCACCCCTTTTGCCTACGCTCCTATTCTCAGCGAACTCAGCGGCTACGAAATTTACCTCAAAAAAGAGAATCTCCAGCGCACCGGCTCTTTCAAACTCCGGGGCGCTTTCAACAAGATCGCCGTCTTGGTGGAAGAGGGGCGCCGCAACGGCGTCGTGGCCGCCAGTGCGGGAAACCATGCCCAGGGGGTGGCGTTCGCCGCCCGGCATTTCGGGATTGACGGCACCATCGTCATGCCCGAGTCGACTCCCCTGACCAAGGTGATGGGGGTGCAGGAGCTTGGAGCGCAGGTGATTCTCAAGGGGGCCAACTACGACGAAGCGTATGCTTATGCCGTCGCCTATGCCGAGGAGCAGGGCAAGGATTTCGTCCACCCCTTCGCCGACGAAGAGGTGATGGCGGGGCAGGGGACCATCATGCTGGAGATGCTCGAAGAGCAGCCCGATCTGGATGCGGCGGTGATCCCCGTCGGAGGAGGAGGACTGATCTCGGGCTGCGCCGTAGCGGCCAAATCGCTCTCTCCGGAGATGAAGATCATCGGCATCGCCTCCGCCGGCGCTCCGGCGATGAAGCTCTCCTTCGACGCGGGCAAGCCGATCGATACGACGAGCGTGCGCACCATCGCCGACGGGATCGCCGTGCGGGACACCTCTCCCGTGACGCTGGAGTATATTCTCAAATACGTGGATGGGATGCAACTGGTTGGGGAAGATGAGATCGCCAGTGCGATCCTCTTCCTTCTGGAGCGTCAAAAACTTACCGTCGAGGGAGCCGGTTCCGTAGGCATCGCCGCCGTGCTGCACGGACATCTGGATCTGCCCAAGGGCAGTCGCGTGGGGATCCTGCTCAGCGGGGGCAATATCGATGTCACGATGCTCTCGCTCATCATCGAAAAGGGACTGCTCAAATCCCATCGCAAGATGAAACTCGTCGTCACCCTCATCGACAAACCCGGCGCCCTGGAACGTTTCGCCGGCCTGATGCGCCAAGTGCAGGCCAATATCGTACAGATCGGCTACGATCGCACCTCCACGGACCTGGAGTTCGGCGACGCCCACGTCAGCGTGGCGCTGGAGACCAAAGGCGCCGATCATCAAGAGCAGATCCGAAAAACGCTCCAAGAGCACGGTTTCCCCTTCCGGGAAGAGCACTGACGGGCTCAATGAGAAATTTCGATTCGCGACGTGAAACGTCGCAGCGGCATCCAAAATCCAAAACTCAGCATCCAAAATTTTCTATCGGAATCGACCTGGGTTCCAATACGCTCCGCGCGGTCAAGCGCGATTGCGAAGCGGGACGCTTCGTTGCCGAGTATGAAAAGATCGTCCGCACGGCCGACGGCTTGGAGTCTACGGGAAAAATCTCCGATGCGGCGG
>CAYUXG010000096.1:0-4772 GCA_964448735.1 uncultured Nitratifractor sp.
GGATCGGACCCAAGACGGCAAAGATCGTCCTCGAACACGCCTTCGGCGCACCCGTTGTCGCCGTGGATACCCATGTGCATCGTATCGTCAACCTTCTGGGACTTGTTCGAACTTCTACGCCCGAGCAGACCGACCGGGAACTCTCCCGACTCCTTCCTCCGGATGAACTCAAAGGATTGAACAAGCTGCTGGTCAGTTTCGGCCAAGTCCTCTGCCGGCCGAGAAAGCCCAAATGTGAAATCTGTCCCATAGGGGAGAAGTGCCCGGTGGCCAGATCAGACGTTCAATAGATGACCCTGGCCAGATAGAGGCCCTGTGGCGGGGCGAGTCCCGTGACGTGGCGCCGTTTCGTTTCGAGCTGTTCCCGGAGCATTTCGAGGCTGATTTCTCCCGCGGAGACGGCAGCGGCGGCATGGATCATCATCCGCACCTGGGCACGCAGAAATCCGTCGGCATGGAAGTAGATCCGGTAGTGGCGTCGATCCTTGAACAGGTAAGCTTTTCGGATGGTACGGACGAAATTGCGCGTATCCGAACCGCTCTTCATAAAGAGGCTGAAGTCGTGGGTACCGACGAAGGCTTCCAGGGCGCGCCGCATCTTTTCCCAGTCTGCGATCGGTAGCTGAGCCGTATAGTTTCGCTCGAAAAGACTCCCTTCACCGATCCGACCGATGTAGCGGTAGATCCGTTCTTTGGCATCGTACTGGGCATGAAAATCGGGAGGAACGGGGGAGAAATGCTTGACGTGGATCGCATCCATTTTCCGATTGAGATGGATGCGAAGTTTCTCCAGAGATTGATCCTGCCAATAGGAGGGGAGATCGAAATGGATCACCTGGCCTGATGCGTGGACACCTGCGTCGGTCCTCCCGCTGCCCGTGATCCTGGAAGAGATCCCGAGGGAGGCAAGAGCACGTTCGAAGTGTTGGGTGATAGTGTTGTCGGTTCGGCGCTGGCGCTGAAAGCCTTCGAAGGAAGTTCCGTCGTAGGCGATGACTCCTCTGATTCGCATGCGGCTCCTAATAGATTCTCAATACACGTCGGTAGAGCAGCCAAACTCCCGCAGCGCTAAGGGAAAGAAGGACCAGAAAAAAGAGCGGTAGACTCCCGGATTTTTGCAAAAAGGCGGCGGGGATGTAAATCGCGGTCGCTGCGGCAAAAATTACGGCCACGGAACGGTTTTTTTGGTATCTCGGGTTGAAGATACTAAATGCGCCGATCAGGGGAAAACTCAGAAGCGGGGAGAGAGAGACAAGGAGGAAGTAGAGCATTTTCCCTCGTTGTCGCTTGTCCGTGGATGCCTTGGACCAGTACTCTCGAAAACTCTGCATTTGTGCCTCCGATGTTCGGGGATAGCGGTAGATACTCAGAGATTTGTAATGGAGGGTCTGAATCTTTTTGCTGTCGGAGGTTTCTCCGATGCCGTTATGGAGAGTCAAACTGATACGACCGTGGGCATTCTCCGCCTCGGCACGATCGGCGATGAAAATCTCTTGGTGCTTGGGATTGTGGTTGTCGAAGAGGACGATATCCTTGTAGCCTCTTTTGTCTTTGGCCGCGACAAAGACATGATAGTCTCCGAAACTCTGGCTGAGTTTGTTGGGGGAGATTTTGAGGGTCGCTTCCGCGATTTTGCGATTTTTGAAAGCGACGATTTTCTGCTTCATCTGAGGATAAAGCATCAGGGAGAGCACCAGCAGTATGGCGCTGAAGAGGATCAAAAGCGGAAGCAGAAAACGAAAGAGACGTGCCGGGCGGTGTCCCAGGGCGAAGAGGGCGATCATTTCGTTCTCTTCGGAGAGACGGCCGAAGGTGTTGGCCAATGCCGCCATCAGAGAGAACGGGATGGTATAGAAGAGGATCTCCGGGAGAAAGAGGCCGAAGAGATGCAGCAGTTCTGCCGTATTCAAATGAATCTTCGAAGAGAGAATGGAGAGTTGAATCAGAAAGACCAGGGAGACGATGAGGAGGAAGGGTAGAAATACGAGCAGAAAGCTTTTGCTAAAGGTGGTGAGAAGATATCGGCGCGTTCTACCCATAGATATAGTGCTCCAGAGCTTTCATGATGGGATTTTCGAAGAGATAGACGATCAGAGTGCCCATGGCGAGAAAGGGGACGAAGGGGACCATCGTATCTTTGGCCAGCAAGGAGGGGACGATCGCCAGCAGTGCTGCGACGAAGAGGGCGACGAAGAATCCCGGCAGTCCCAGCAGTGCGGCCATGGTCCCCGCGACGATCACGTCGGCTCCGCCCATCGCCTCCTTCTTGGCCGCTTTGGAGATGAGCCAAGCCAGGAGCCAGAGCCCGCCTGCGGCGATGGCGGCATCCCGGGCGGCAAGTAGAAAATCAGGCTGCACCAGTGCCATGGCCAGGGCAAAAAGATTGACGCTGTCGGGGACGGCGAAGTATTCGAAGTCGATGGCGCTTAGAGCCAGAAGTGCGGTGAAGGAGGCCGCGACGAAGGGGAAGTACCAAACGGGCCCGGTTTTGAGGTAGAGGACGACCCAGAGCAGGGCCGTCAGGAGCTCGACGAGGGGGTAGCGTGCGCTGATGGGCGCTTTGCAAAAGGCGCACTTGCCGCCCAGTGCGATCCAGGAGAGCAGGGGGATGTTGTGGTACCAGCGTAGGCTTTCGCCGCATTTGGGGCAGTGGGACCCGGGCCAGGCGATGTTTTCGCCCCGGGGTGTGCGGTGGATCACCACGTTGAGAAAGGATCCGATGAGCAGTCCAAAGACAAAGACGCCTGCAAGCGTCCAGAACGAATAAGCCATTAAATTCCTCCAAATTTTCGCTGACGCTGCTTGTACTGCTCGATCAGGTTTTCAAGCTCCTCGACGGAAAAATCGGGCCAGTAGGTCGGGGTGAAGGCCAGCTCTGCATAGCTGAGCTGCCAGAGCAGGAAGTTCGAGAGCCTCTGCTCTCCGCTGGTGCGGATCATCAGATCCACGTCGCCGTAGGGGGTATCCAGGTGGCGGGTAATGTTCGCTTCGTTGATCTCTTCACCCGCTTCAAGGGTACGTTGTACGCTGCGGACGATCTCGTCTCGGCCTCCGTAATTGAGCGCTAGGATCTGGACCAGCCGGCGGTTGGAAGCCGTGAGCGCTTTGGTCTCTTCCAGAGTCTTGCGGAGCTTTTGGGAGAAGGGGCTTAGATCCCCGATCGTTTCGAAACGGATGCCGTGCTGCATATAACGTTCCCGCTCCAAACGAATGTGCTTTTCGAGCAGGTGCATCAGGTAATCCACCTCCATCTTGGGACGTTTCCAGTTTTCGGTACTGAAGGCGTAGAGCGTCAGTGTCTCGATCTCGGGATGGTCGGCGCAATACTCGGTGACTTTTCGCACCGTCTCGATCCCCGCTTCGTGACCCTTGATGCGGCGCAGGCCCCGCTCTTTGGCCCATCGGCCGTTTCCGTCCATGATGATGGCCAGGTGGCGCAGAGGGTTACTCATGAGCGAGTTTCTCGCTTTGATCGAGGATCTGTAAAGCGATATCGCTCTTGGGTGCCCGGGCGAGGTGCACCGAGACTTCATCGCTAAGGAAAAGTACCTCGTTCTCTTCGGTGCCGAAACTCTCCGGCCCTTTAAGCAGGTTGAGACAGACGGCATCGACCTTTTTCTCTTCCAGAAGTCTTTCAGCGTGGGCCTCGGCGTGTTCAGCATCGGTTTCGGCTTTGAAGGCGACGGTGAAGATCCCGTTTTTGTCCACGCTTTGGAGAATATCGGGGTTTTGGATCAGCTCCAGGCTCCACTCCTCTCCCAGGGTTTGCTTTTTGAGCTTGCCCTCCTGGGGATAACGGGGGCGATAGTCGCTCACCGCAGCGGCCATGAAGAGGTAGGGAGTTTTTTGGATCATCCCCACGGGCTGGTCGCTGTTCATGCTGGGGCGGCTCATCTTGCCCTTTTTGGCGACGCGGACGCAGTCGACGGTGTAGTCGAGCATCTCCTGCGCCGTCTCCACCTCGATCGTGTAGATCTCGCCGGGAAGCTCCTCATGGCGTGCGGTCGTGACCAGACAGACGTCCGAGCCCCGCAGATAGAGGGCCAGGGCCAGGGCGTTGGCCATTTTTCCGCTGGAGTAGTTGGAGAGATAGCGCACCCCGTCGATGGGTTCCCGGGTGCCGCCGCCGGTGACGACGGCTTTTCGATCGCTCCAGAAAGGAGTGCGCATCAGCTCCCGGCAGGTCTGGTAGTAGATCTCCACCGGTTCGGCCAATGCACCGATCCCCTCGTCGCCGCAGGCGAGCTCTTTTTTGACCGGTTCGACGACGGTGATGTCGTTGACTCGCAGCATTTTGATCGAGCCCTCGGTGTAGTGGTTGCGCAGCATTTGGGTATTGGCCGCCGGAGCGACGATCAGGGGACCGGCGTAGGCCAGGGCACTCTGCAGCAGCAGATTGTCGGCGATCCCTTTGGAGAGTTTGTTGAGGGTGTTGGCGGTGGCGGGGGCGATGACGAAGGCGTCGGCGGCCTTGCCGGCGTCGATGTGGTTGAGCGCCGTGCTCCAGCTCTCCGTCGCCTCGGTGAGCACCGGATTGCGCGTCAGGGCTTCGAAGCTCAGAGCCGAGACGAAACGCTCGGCGGCAGGGCTCATGACCACCTGCACCTCGGCACCCGATTTGACGAAGAGACGGGCGATTTCACAGGCTTTGTAGGCGGAGATGGAGCCGGTGACTCCCAAAAGAATATGCTTGCCCTGGAGGTTGACGAGGGTCATGATCGGCGTCCTTTGTTGAAAAATTTGTCGAAAAACCCTTCGACGATCTTCATCGG
>CAYUXG010000097.1:0-4764 GCA_964448735.1 uncultured Nitratifractor sp.
TTGAAAATAACCCTCCCTTAATCCCACTTTCAATAAAATATTGCCCACTACAAAGATTACCAAAAGGAAGAGTATGAAAATCGTCGTCATTCAAGGTCCCAATCTCAATATGCTGGGAGTGCGCGAGCAGCACATCTATGGCCCTATGAAACTGGAGCAGATCCATGAGCAGATGAAGCATTTCGCCCAGGAGAACGGGCTGGAGATCGAGTTTTTCCAGAGCAATCTGGAAGGGGAGATCGTCGATCGGATCCAGGAGTGCATGGGAGACGCTCAGGGGATCATCATCAACCCCGCGGCCTACAGCCACACCTCCATCGCCATCCGGGATGCTTTGGCGGCGGTGCAGATTCCCGCGATCGAAGTGCATCTGAGCAACATCCATGCCAGAGAAGAGTTTCGCCGAAAATCTCTAACCGCTGAGGTCTGCGCCGGTGTCATCGCGGGAATGGGGCCCTTCGGCTACCATCTGGCGATGATCGGCATCACCCAGATCATGAACGAGATCAGAGCGGCCCAGGAAGCCCAGAAACAGCAGGCTCAGCAGGGATAAGAGGTGAAAATCATCCTCCGCGACGAAAGCGCCCTTTATTATGAGTGCGGATACAGCTGCGACAACGCCGTCTATCTCCGCCTGGGGAAGGAGGCGTGGTTCGTCACCGACGGACGCTATGCGATCGAAGCGAAAGCGTCGGTCAAAGGAGCGGAGGTGCTCGTCGCCCAAGATGTCGTAGCCAAAGCGGCCAAAATCTTGGCCAAAGAGGGGGTCAAACGATGCGGCTACGATCCCAAGGAGTGGGATTGTGCCTCGCTGGATCGGCTCAACCCCCGCAAAAAGATCCTCTGGATCGAAAAACCCGACTGGTCCCACAAACGTCGGATCATCAAAAGCGCAAAGGAACAGAGGCTCCTGGCCGAAGCGGCTGCAGAGGGGGCCAAAGCCTTCGATCGGATCGCACGGCGCATCGCCAAAGAGGGCTTCGGGATGGACGAGTACCGCCTCGCTTTTCTCGCGGAGGAGGAGCTTCGCAAGCGGGGACGTCGGGAGCTGAGTTTCGAGCCGATCGTGGCATTGGGGGCCAATGCGGCCAAGCCCCATGCCCGCCCTACGGATCGCACCCTTCAAAAGGGAGATCTGCTCCTGATGGATGCGGGGATCAAGTACCGTCGCTACTGTTCCGACCGCACCCGTACCGTGCAGGCGGAGAAGGGCTTCGATTTCGGTCTCGAACAGCGTTTCGAATCCAAAAAGATCCAAAAAGCCTACGATACGGTGCGCAAAGCCCACGATCGGGCCATCGCCAAAGCCCGTAGCGGGATGAAAGCCCGCAAAGTGGATGCCCTGGCTAGAGAAGTGATCGAAAAGGCGGGATTCGGTAAATACTTCGTCCACTCGACGGGCCACGGGGTGGGGCTGGACATTCACGAAATGCCCTACATCTCCCGGCGCAGCGAAACCCGGATCGAAGACGGCATGGTCTTTACCGTCGAGCCGGGGATCTATCTGCCCGGAAAGTTCGGCATCCGCATCGAGGATATGGTGGTGATGCGCCACGGCCGGGCGGAGATCCTCTAGGAGTCTCATGCCCCGTTTGCGCCGAAAGATCGACGAAGGGCATCGCTGGATCCGCACGGAGCGTTTCCCCGCGCGTTTTTCCGAGTCAGGAGGGTGCGGAGCCCGGGTGCTGCTGGGCATCGGCGGCAATCTGGGCGATGTGCCCCGGCGTTTTGAGGCTCTTTTGGTGCTGCTGCACCGGATGAGGGACATCAGGGTACTGGAGAGTTCTCCGATCCTGAAGAATCCCCCGTTCGGGTATCTCGATCAGCCCGATTTTTACAATGCGGTGTTGCTGATTTGTACCCGTTTGGAGCCTTTGGAGCTTTTGTATAGGATGCAGAGGATCGAGCGCCGTTTCGGGCGCAAGCGCCTTTTCAAGGATGCTCCCCGGACTCTGGATCTGGATCTGATCTTTTACGAAAAGCGCCGGATCGAGCGTCCGGGGCTGAAAATCCCCCATCCGGGGTGGAAGGTGCGGGATTCGGTCCTGCTGCCGATGATGAAGATGAAAGGAGTCCCATGGTCGAAGAGACATTTGAAGCGCCCACACCCAAAGAGGCCTTCGCCCTGGCTCGGAGCAAATACGGCAGTTTCAGCGATCTGCGACTCCTGAAGGCCCGCCAGATGATCGGCCGCGACGGCCGATTGATGGCCGAAATCACCGTAGCCGTGCCTCAGAGTGATTATCTGGCGAGCATCGGGATCGACGAAGAGGCGCAGTTGATGGAGGAGATCTCCCATCTGCGCGAAGGGATCGAACGGATGAAGCGGCTTTCCGAAGGAGATGCCCGGCAGGCTACCCCCGCTTCCGAAAAGGTCCTGAACCTTCTGGAGGGGAAGGGACTTCGCAAAGAGTGGTTGCAGGTGCAACTCGAACCGATGCTTGGAACGAGCGTGGCCGAGGATGAAGAGCTCCTGCTCTCCTATCTCCTCGAAGAGATCGATGAGGGGCTCAAGATCCAAAGGGAGGATCTCTCCCGATCCCGGGTCATGATGATGGTCGGTCCCACGGGAGTGGGCAAGACCACTACGATCGCCAAGATGGCGGCTCGGTTTTCCTATATGCTGGAGCGGGATTATCGCGTGGCGTTGATCAATCTCGACACCTACCGTGCCGGGGCTTTCGAACAGCTCGATAATTTCGCCCGTCTTCTGGGGCTGGAGCATCGCCACGCCCGAAGCGTAGAAGAGTTTTCCGACTTTCTCGAAGAGTTGGCCGATTACGACGTAGTGCTGGTGGATACCGCCGGGATCTCTCCCTTCGATACGGGGCGATTGGTGCGGACCGTGGAGTTTCTCAAAAGTATCAAAGATCGGGAGATCTCCACCAACTTGGTCATCTCCGCTACGGCGAAATACGAAGATATTCAAGAGATTTACGAGCACTTCTCCTTCATCAATATCGAGAGTGTGATCGTGACTAAATTCGACGAGACGAAACGGGTGGGGGATCTGATTGCCTTTTTGACCCAAAAGCATCTCCCCGTCAGTTACATCAGCACGGGACAGCAGGTTCCCGACGATCTGGAGCCGGCGACGAAGGAGAGGATTTTGGAGCAGTTTCTGGGGGAGATCGATGCTTAACGTCCAGCTTCAGCGGCTCAACCGCTCCATGTTGGAGCATCTGCGTTCGGGCCAAAACCTGCTCGTCACCGAAGAGCTCTCCATCAGCCGGAAAAAGCTTGCAAAGATGCACCCGGGAGATTGGCTCGACCTGGGGGAGTCTCCGTTGGAGTTCTACGTCCGACGGGGAGAGAAGCGGCTCTATCGTGCCCGCATCGGGACGAAAGAGGGGAGCGAATCGCTGCTGATCGAGGGGATGCCTCCCGAGCCCTTGCCGGAGAGGCCGGGGAAAAAACGCACGATCCTCGAAGGCCGCATCGCCGTTTTGCCCGACACTCTCAGAGAGGGGGAGACGATGGAGTTTCCCTGGGATTTGAGTGAGCATATTTTGCTCTTCGAGGGGGATCGGGCCGTGGCCGAAGCGCGACTTGTCGCCTACGACGGAGGCTATGCCCTGGAGATCACGGAGCGGATCGATGAAGCCTGAAGTCCTTGTCGGCATGAGCGGAGGGGTGGACTCCACCGTTACGGCGCTGCTGCTTCAGGAACAGGGCTACCGGGTGAGGGGCGTTTATATGAAGCTGCACGAGAACGATGCTTACCACCGAGCCAACTACGCCAAGGCGCAGAAGGTAGGGGAGTATTTAGGTGTCGATGTCCATTTCCTCGATCTGAGCGAGCGCTTCCGGCAGGAGGTTTACGACTACTTCGTCGAAGAGTACCGAAGCGGACGCACTCCCAACCCCTGTGTCGTCTGCAATCGCCAGATCAAGTTCGGCGAAATGCTGGCCTTCGCCGATTCGCTGGGGATCGAAAAGGTGGCGACGGGGCACTATCTGCGCTGTGACGGCCGTTTCATCTACACCGCCCGCGACGAGAGCAAGGATCAGAGCTATTTCCTGGCTCAGGTACGCCGGGAGGTGCTGCCGCGGCTGATCTTCCCCCTGGGAGAGTGGCTCAAAGAGGATGTCAAAGCCAAGGCGGCCGAGATCCCGGTCCTGCGAGAGATCGCCGAGCAGAAGGAGAGCAGCGAAATCTGCTTCGTCGAAAACGACTATACGGAGATCCTGCAAAAACATATGCAGATCGACCGGGAGGGGGAGGTGCTCAACGAAGCGGGCGAAGTGGTGGGCACCCATCGGGGCTACATGCACTACACGATCGGCAAGCGCCGGGGCTTTACCGTGCGGGGAGCCCATGATCCCCACTACGTCCTCTCCCTCGACCCCGAGAGCAACCGCATCGTCGTCGGCACCCGTGAGCGGCTCGAAGAGCGGGATTTCGAGGTGGAGCGGGTCAATCTCTTCGAGGATCTGCAAAGTTTCGATGCTCAAGTCAAGGTCCGCTACCGCACCCGGGCGATTCCCGCCCGCGTGGAGCTGGAGGGGTCGCGGGGCCGCGTGCGGCTGCACGAACCGGTCTACGGCCTCGCCCGGGGGCAGTTCGCCGTCTTTTACGACGGAGATCGTCTCCTGGGAGGCGGAGTGATTTGTTAGGAGCGTAGGGATGGAGCGTGTCGATTTTCTCGTCGTCGGAGCCGGGATCGTGGGTCTCTCCCTGGCACGGGAGATCCGCCGCCTCCGACCGGACGCCTCGATCCTGCTGATCGAGAAAGAGGCGCAAATCGCGGAGCATAGCAGCGG
>CAYUXG010000098.1:0-4719 GCA_964448735.1 uncultured Nitratifractor sp.
GTTTGACTGCACTCCAGAGCCAGTCGAGATCTTTGTTGGTCAGCGCGATGCAGCCATTGGTCCAATCGTGGCGGAGCGTATAGCTGTCTCCATGACCGTCACGGTTCCAGTAGGGCTGACCGTGGAAGGTGATGTAGCTGCCGGGCTTGACCCCCAGCTTCTTGGCACGGGCGAGATCCTGGGCATTGGGATAGGAGATCGTCATCGCACGGTATTTGACGCGATGCAAACGCTTATCTACGATTTTGTACTTCCCTACAGGCGTACGGAAGTCGTTGGCCTTGACCTTCGGTCCCTCTTTCATCTTTTTCCCCAAAGAAACGGGGAAGGTTTTGATCACTTTCCCGTTATGGTAGACATAAAGGCGATGTTCTCGCTGCTTGATGACGATCTTGTCCGCCGCACGATCAGGGCGGAAAGGGATTGTTTTCCACTCTTTGGGGCCATATTGACCTCCGCGTGTACCCGTCGGCGCGGTACATCCGGTGATGATCAAAGCGATCAATGCCGCCAGCAGGCCATAGTAACTTCTCTTCATGAGATTCCTTTGAGGAAATTTGGCGTCATTGTAACATAGAAGGAGAGAAAAAATGAGGAGGAAAAAGAGAAAGAAGAGAGTAGAGCCGGGGTTTCCGACTCTATGAGGAGACTCAGGCCGCTGCGGCTTTGGCAGCTTCGAGCGCCTCGTCGTAGTTGGGCTCTTCGGTGATCTCGGGGACCAGCTGCTTGTAGGCGACTTTGCCATCTTTGCCGATGACGAAGATTCCGCGAGCCAGCACGCCGGCGAGAGGGCCGTCGGCGATCAGCATGCCGTAGGCTTTGCCGAAGTCTTTGTTCCGGAAGTCGGAAGCGACGGTCAGGTTTTCGATCCCCTCGGTAGAGCAGAAGCGCTTAGCCGCAAAGGGGAGGTCCATGGAGACGACCGTCACTTCCAGACCGTCGATGCCGGCAGCCTGGTTGTTGAACTTGGTGGTTTCCATGGCGCAGACGGGAGTGTCCAGAGAGGGGACTACGATAACGAGCTGCGCTTTGTCTTTGGCACCGCCGACGGTGACTTCACTCAGATCGTCCGACTTGACGACGGTGACTTCGGGAGCGTTATCCCCTACGTTGATTTCGTTTCCGGTGAGATTGCACTCGTTTCCTTTGAGCGTAACAGTTGCCATATTGCATCCTTTTTATAATGGGTTTTGATTTCGTTACGCCGGAGAATTCCGGGTAACTTCTAAGAGCAGTATAGCCTAATTAGGAGTTGTTTTGTCTTATTTGGAAAAAGTCGGCTCAATCGAAAAGAGATGTTACGTTTCTACCCATCTGGGGGAAGAGATTACATTCCCGGAATCCGGGGGATCTTGCCCAGCTTGGAGTTGCGGCAGTACCAGCCCCAACCTTTTTTGAGCCAGTGACCGATGACGGGCATGGGGATCATCTTGCCCCCTTTGTGGTCGCGATAGACGAAGGCCGCTCCGTCACCACTATCCATGACGCAGAGGATGTTCAGATGTTCCAAGTACCCTTTGCGTTCCTCTTTGCCCTGTTCCATCGCGTCGATGTTGAAAGCGACGTTTCGGGCCATTACCTCCGCGATGTGTCCCTGCTTGGCCCTCCAGTCCGGACCCTCGATCGCGGCAGAATCCCCGATGGCGAAGACATTGTAACGCTCCGGTTCTTCGTCGAAGTTATGCTGTACTTCGCAGTAGTCGTTGATCAGGATGAGCCCCGCTTCATTCAGAGGCAGGTCGGAGTCGGCGAAAACGGGATGGCCGTTGCCCGCGGGGATGAACATCGTAAAATCACTCTCCAGCTTGCTCTCGTCTTCGAAAACGATCCCGTCGGCCTCGAAACGTCGGATCTTTTTGCCGAAATGCTTCTTGATCTCAAGTTTTTTGAAAAAAACATCCATCATCTTCAGCGCCTGGGGCCCCATCCGGGCACCGGGCTCCTTCATCGGAGCGAAGAAGGTCAACTCGAAATTCTTTCGGATGCCCAGTTTTTTGAGTTTGTTGTGGACATTGAAGATGAGTTCGAAAGCCGGGCCTCCACGGACGTTGCTGGGATCTTTGGGATTGCCCCCGAATCCCATGGCGATTTTGCCTCCGCCTTTGGCGATCAGCTCATCGAGGCGCTGCTGGATCTGAAGCGACTCTTCGGGCTTGCCGCAGATCGAGAGGAAGTGCTCACGACCCTCGTGCTTCATTTTGCCGCTTCCCATGGCGATGACCAGATAATCACCGACATATTCACCCTTTTTGCCGACGGCTTTGTGCTCACGGGAGACAATCTGTGTAATCTCGTCGATCACCAGCTCGAAACCGTGCGCCTCTTGCAGATCCTTCAGAGGGACGCAAATCTCTTCGAATTTCGACTCTCCGGTAGGCACCCAAATCGAGGTGGGATAGATATAGAAATAGTCCCGATCACTCACCAGAGTCACGGGATATCCCTTCTTCCGGAGGAAAATTGCCGCTTCAATCCCGGCGAAGCCTCCGCCGAGGATCAAAACTTTTTTTTGCTTTCCCATGTCACACTCCTATTATACCTGCTTATTAAAATTATAATTTATGATCTATAGATCTAAAAAAACCCCTCCGCTTTCGCGAAGAGGCGATCTGCTCGGAGCATCTTACTCCTGAGTTTTTTTGGCTTTGGCCTTCTTGATCTCATCCAACCGCGGATAGACGAAGACCGTCTTTCGCTCGACGGCCACCCGCTTGGGAGCATCCACGGCGTAGGCCTTGATCGTGATGGGAATCGGCGTATCTTTGACATTGTTTTTCGCCAAAACTTTGTCCGTTCTCAAGACGACAACCTTCTTTTTCTTCTTGCCCGCACCAAGGGGGAATGCCTCTTTGGGACGGACGATCTTGATCTCGGGGTGCCCCTCGACTTTGAAGGTATATTTATGCGGTTTCTCCTCCGTATTCTGGAAGAGGAAGACATAATCGTTCTCCACCGATCCGTTGGGATAGATCTTGTACAGACGCGTCGTTTTGTTGACGTTGAGCAGCATGTGCTCTTTCTTGCTTCCCATGACGAAGAGTGCGACCAGGACGATCGCCAGGACGGTGAAGTAGGCGATGACTTTGGGACGGAAAATCCGGGTCTTGCCTGCATGCATGACCGCTTCACGCTCGCTGGACCAGCGCACCAGAGAGGGTTTACCAAGCGCTCCCATCACCTTCGTACAGGCATCGACGCACTCGAGGCAGTTGATGCACTCCAGCTGCAACCCTTTGCGGATGTCGATATGCGTCGGACAAACCTTCACGCAGCTTTCACAGGCGGTACACTCCGCCTCCGGCTCCTTCGCATGGAGCTGCTTGACCGAAGTTACCGCTTTGTGTCGGTTATTCCCCTCTCCCTCGTAGATATGGCCACCGCGCACGGGATCGTAGACCGCCATGAGCGTATCGTCGTCGTAGAGAACCGACTGGACCCGGCTGTAGGGGCAAATATAGACACAAAAATTCTCTTTGATAAAGACCACGTCGGCGATCAGGAAAAGCGCAATCCCGATCCAGAAGCCCATCAGAATCGTGTGGTTGGCAGGGTCCATGATGTAGCGGAAGAAATCTTCCGGCGGCACGAAGTACCAAAGGAAATCCGCCGAAGCGACGAAGGCCAGCACCGACCAGAGTAGAATGGCGATGAGTCGTTTGATCTGATTTTCAGGCTTGCTCCAGTCCGGTTCGATCTGCTTGTTGTTGATTCGCTTGCGCAGGTGCAGCAGCTTCGTCTCGAAGAGATCCCGGTAGATGACCCGGAAAATCGTCTGGGGACAGGCCCAGCCGCACCAGACCCGGCCACCCACGGCCGTCATGGCGAAGATTCCCAGGAAAAGAAGCATCAGTAGAAAGGGCATCAGGTAGAGCTCCTGCATATCGAAACGTACGAACATAAAGTGCAATTGCTTATGGTCGAAGTTGAGCAGGAAAAAGTGGTTGCCGTTGATTCGGATCCAGGGGA
This sequence comes from uncultured Nitratifractor sp., assembly GCA_964448735.1. Taxonomy (GTDB): domain Bacteria; phylum Campylobacterota; class Campylobacteria; order Campylobacterales; family Sulfurovaceae; genus Nitratifractor. The sequence continues at coordinate 3,967 of CAYUXG010000098.1, forward strand.
GGACCAGTGCGACAATCGAGATCGCGGTAAAGGTCCAGTAGCGTTTGAACCGGTAGGGGATCCATCCCTTGAGATACTCCTTGGCCCGATTCTTTTTCTTGGGCTTGGGAGCGCTTCCAGCATTGAGCGTCGCGTCTTGCATGATCTATCCTTTGACTGTTGGTTTGGTCTCATTTTTCTGGTTGAGCGTGCAGGTCATTTTTGGCTCTGCCGCCTCCACAAGCCGATGGTTCCTTTTGGCTCTCTCCAGCCAGGAATCGTCCAGGATCTCTTTGAGGTGCCTTGATTCGATGTAGTCTTTGAGCGAACTGCGGCTCACGCCCAGGTCTCGGGCGATGGCGCTGACGCTCATATCCGCTTTGAGCCCCTTCATGATACGGGGAAGATGCACGTCGAACTTGGAGGCGGAACGCCGCCCTTTCGGACGGCCCACTCGGGTATCCCGCTCCTTGACCTCCCGGGTCTCCCCCAGTCGGACGATCATCGGCAGGATCCGCGCCAGGCCCGTCTCTTTCTCCACCTGCAGGGAGGAAGAGGCAATATGGAGGGTGATCCCGCGGCTGAGCATACAGTTGATCACCACGATCACCTCCTCCATCGTCTCTCCCAAGACTTCGATCCGATCGATGACGATCCGGTCACCCTCCTGCAGGGAATGCAGAAAATCTTGGAAGGAGCGTCGCTCCCGAAGAGGACGCCCCGCTCGTTCAAACTCGATCATTTCACTCTCAAGGGTCAATCCGTTCCGCTCCG
>CAYUXG010000099.1:0-4686 GCA_964448735.1 uncultured Nitratifractor sp.
CTTTTATCTTCGAAGAATCATCCACGCCCCCAACGCGAAGCTCCCTGCCGCCCAGCTTTTGAGCTCGGGATCATAGAGAAGCAAGAAGAGCGAGAGCATCATCAGTCCAAAGCCTACCGCCAGGGAACGGACTTTGCGCTCCAGCCTCGATTCGAGCCACTCCAGCTGCCGCTCGCTCAGATGCACCCGCAGCTCGTCTTCGCTGGCTTTCTGGATCGCCGTGTGCAGCTGTTTCAGACGCAGCGGTGCGGAGTGGAGTTCGCCCCGTAGCAACTCCAGGGGCCCCTTGTCGGTGCCCAGGGCCCGGGGGATGTTGCGCTGGAGGATCGGCAGGATATCCTTGACGCCGTTGAAGTTCTCGATATAGACGGTGCCCAGCCCCTCGATGATGGCGCTGGCCCGCAGGATGTAGACCGCCTCCTGGGGGAGTTTGAAGGGAAAGTCCCGCATCGACGCCATGACGCCGAAGGCGAGCTCCTGCATCGTCACGGCATCGAGATGCTCGTCGTTGAAGATCTCGAACATCCGGCTCGCCAGCTCGGTCATCTGATCCATCGGCGCTTCGTAGGCGACGACTCCCAGGCGTTTGCACGCCGAGATGTAGAGATCGAAATCCTGCTCGTGGGCCGATTTGACCATCTCGATAATGGCGACGCGGGTAGGATCGGAGATCCGCTTGAGCATCCCGAAATCCAGCAGCACCAGCGCCCCGTCGGAGCGAATCAGCAGATTGCCCGGATGGGGATCGGCATGGAAATATCCGCGCACCAGCATCTGATCGGTATAGAAAAAAATCAGCTTCTCCATCACCTGATGAAAGTCGATCCCGAGACGGCGCAATCCCTCCCGGTCATCGAAGCGAATCCCCTCCTCGAAACTCATCACCAAGGCGTCCGAGCTGCATAGTTTTTCAAAAGGCCGGGGGAAGATCACCCCCTCATCGGCGTAGGTCGCGCTGAAGCTTTTGAGATTGCCCAGTTCGGTAGAGAGGTCCACCTCTTTGCGGATCATCTCGCCGAATTCGGCGATCACCGCATCGACGGAGTTGCGGGTGTAAGTAGAAAAGAGCGGCCGGAAAAGGCGGTTGAAAAACTCCAAGATCCGCAGATCCGCCTCCACCTGCCGCTCGATCCCCTCCCGGCGCAGCTTGACCGCGACGCGCTCACCTCCGGGAAGCTGCGCTTCGTGCACCTGCCCGATGGAGGCACTGGCAATGGGTTTCTTGTCGAAACGCACAAAAGGATCGCTCGTCCCGAAGGCCCGGCGATAGACCCGTTCAAACGCCTCGGGCGCCATCGGCGGGATCTCGTCGTGAAGCCGGCGCAACTGGGCAAGATAGCGATCGTCGAAAAAATCCGCCCGTGTCGCCAGGACCTGAGCCAGCTTGATGAAGCTCGCCCCCAGATCCGAGATCCGCCGCCGAAGCTCCTCGGGAGCGAGAGGACGCCACCCCAGCAGCTGCTCCTGCCGGCGGATCAACAGAAAAATCGTCAACAAAAAAGTGAAGACCTTCCCGATGCGAAAGGGATTGTAGTATCGCAGGGTTTTCAATGCGGGTATCGAGCCAAAAAGCTTAGGCTTCGGAACTTTCGGAGTCGGGCTTTCGCAACTCTTTTTTGAGCGCTTCCAGATCCTCCTTGGTCGCCAGCCCCATCTCGTCGAGGACCTCTTTGAGGGCCTTTTTGATCTCTGCTTTGAGGGCCTCTTCCTGCTCGGCCCCTTTGGCCTTGGCTTTTTCGATCAGCTCCTGGGCCTCCTCTTTGCTCATCTTTCCCTTGTCGATGAGCTCTTTGAGCTCCTCTTCCACCTTTTCCTTGGCCAGTAGCGCACTGCCGACGCCTAGCGTAATCAGATCTTTCAACATCTTGGCTCCTTCATTTCGTATCTTTTCGATTGTACTGCAAAGAGATTAGCGCTTTTCAAACCAACGCTCCAGAATGATCTGCGCTGCCAGTGAGTCAATGCGCCCGTCGCGGCGCTGGCGGACGACCCCTTCCATACGTTCTTTGGCTTCCTGGGAACTGCCCGCCTCGTCCTGATAGTGAACCTCCACCCCTTCGTCAAGTTCCAGTAGAGAGACGAAGTGGCGGATCCTGCGCTCCATCTCCTCCTCGCTGCTGCCTCCTCTGGGCAGTCCCACGACCAGGGTTTCGACTTGCCAACGACGCAGAAACTCCGAAACCTCTCTGGCAGCTTGATTGCGCCCCTTGCGCAAGATCGCCTCCTTGGGCAGCACCACCCGACCGTCCGGGCTCAGGGCCAAGCCGATGCGCCGTAGCCCCACGTCCATCGCCGCGATCATCCCTTCTTACTCCGGTTTGGGCGCACGCTCGAGGATCTCCACGACTTCCCGGTCGTCGAGCTGATGGAAATCCTCGTAGAAGCGCCCCACGGCGATCAAGTTGTCCGAAGGGTGCACGACCACGACCTCGTCGGCTGCCTCTCGAAGCAGAGGAAGCAGCTCGCTGGGAGCTACGGGAGCGGCGATGACCACTTTGGCCGCGCCGGCGCGTTTGAGTGCCTGAGCCCCCAGGAGCATCGAGGAGCCCGTCGCGATCCCGTCGTCGGTGAGGATCACCGTCTTGCCGGAAAAATCCGCCGGCGCACGGCCGTAGAGTTGCCGCTTTTGGCGCATCTGTTCCAGCTTTTCCCGGGCCCGGCGCTGCAAATACTCCTCCGTCACCCCCAGGGCTTCGACCGCCTGGGGATTGACCTGCATCAACCCCGTCTCCGTCACCGCACCGATGCCGGCCTCCTCATTGTAGGGGCTGGGGATTTTCTTGACGAAAAAGATCTCCAGCGGAAGCCCCAGATCCTCGGCGATCGCCTCCGCCACGGGCACTCCCCCTCGGGGCAACGCCACGACCACCGTATCGGGAGCGCCTCGATACTCCTGAAGCAAAGCGGCCAAGCGATGACCCGCCTCTTGGCGCGTCGAAAAAATCATCTCATCCTCCTCCTACGAAATGGAGCAGCTCCACCCGGTCTCGCTCCTGAAGCTTATGCTCCGGCCACTGCTCCTTTTTGACGATCTCCATATTGACCGCCGCCGCCATCACCTTCTCTGCGACTCCCAGCTCTTCGATCAGTTTTTGCAAGGTTGAACCCTGTTCTATCTGTCGCTCTTCGCCGTTGACTTTGACTTTGATCACGGTTTCTTCTCCTCTAACGCATCCCTTGGAATGCAATCTATTTCTCAAATCAATTGATTTTAACAGATCTTCAAGCAATGTCAAGTAGAATAATGACCAATCGATTCCAAACAAAATCAAAGTGATCAAATGAAATTTTCTATCCTTTTGCCTCTTGGTATCGCCGTCCTTTTCATGGCCGGATGTGCCCCGATGGTCCCTCCTCCCGAGCTCCCGAAAAAAGTAGAACCCAAACCGGCCATGTGGCACGATACCTCCACGGTCGAAGACCATTACTCCCTCAAGCCCGAGCCCTACAGCATCGACAGCAACCAGAAAGACCCGGAGCTTCTCGGGCCCCAAACGACGCTGAAAAAGCCTCTCGACGAAGAGGTGGAGAAATCGGCCGAGGAGAGCGAAAGCTTCCTTCCCAAGGAGGATAAAAACTCCGCTGCCGCCAAAGCCAAAACGCAAACGCAGGCTCCCGGTATGAGCCGGAGCAAATGCATCTCCCTCATCGGAAAAGCCAAATTCGACCAATACACCAAGCAGTTTGGTAGCGAAGAGGCCGCCATCCGCAAGTGCATCATCCTCCAGAGGGTTCAGCAGAACTGACGCACTCCTTCGGGCATACCTTTCAAAGCTGCCGAACGAGCTCTTCGAGAACTTCCATCGTCTTTTTCACCGAATCAATCTTCACTCGCTCCCGCGTCGAGTGAGGGTTTTCGATCGTCGGCCCGATCGACGCCATTTGCATCATCGGATACTTCTCTGAAAGAATGCCACACTCCAGACCCGCGTGAATCGCCGTACGTTTGACTTCGGGAAAATGACGGCGCATGATCTCCTCCACCCGAAGCGTAAGCGCATTGAGCTGAGGCTTCCAGGAGGGATAGGCATCCTCCCGCTTCACTTCGAAACCGTAGCGTTGCAGCATGCTCTGCGTCCTCTGTGCCAGCGCTTGCAGATCCTCGTCGCTCATCGCCCGCAGACTGTAGTCGATCCGGCATCCCTGTGCACTTAGAGAAACTTGAGCCAGGTTCAGACTGCTCTGGGGAATGCCAAGCTCTTCATTGTACTCCACCACACCGTGAGGCGCGGTTGATAGCAGCATGATCCAGCGCTGCGAATCCGCCAAGGCCTCTGCCGGCGCATCGACGAGAGGCTCGATCTCCACGCCCTCCGCATCGCTAAGCCCTTCGCAGCGCACGATCGCCTTGGCATGCACGGGAATCGAGTTGCGCCGCTCTCCCCCATGAAAAGAGACGAGTGCCGCCCCCTCCTGCTCCGCTAGATAGCCGGCAAGCACTTTGATGGCATTGGGAATCCCTTTGTCGATATCGACCCCCGAATGCCCGCCCGGAAGCCCCGAGACGCTCACCCTCCAGGCGGGACGTCGATCCACCTCTGTTTCGCAAACGCCGGAAGCGATCAGATCCACCCCGCCGGCGCATCCGATGCAAACCACCCCCTCCTCTTCGAAATCGAGATTGAGCATCCGATCGCTTCGCAACTCCAACTCCAGCGCCTTGGCCCCGACAAGCCCGATCTCTTC
>CAYUXG010000100.1:0-4679 GCA_964448735.1 uncultured Nitratifractor sp.
TCGATCCGCTCCTGGGCGATGGCATGGGAGCTGACCTCCATGACGAAATACTCCGCCCCCGCCTCCTTGGCGCGCTTCATATTCCAAAGCGTCTCCAGGATCGAAGGGGTCGTCATATGCTTGGCTTCAAGCAGTCGATCGTCGACGAAGAGCCCCCGGGTGCCCTGCAGGGCCGTACCGTAGCCCAGATCGCTCAGGAGCGAATAGATCAGCGCCGTCGTGGTGGTCTTGCCGTTGGTTCCGGTCACGCCGATCGTCTTGAGCGTATCCAGATCCCACTCCCGCAGGAGCACTTCCGGCGTCATCGTCGGCGTATCGTCGGGGAGATCCTCCCGATAGGGCGCGTTTTGCTTCGTCGCCAGTAGCAGCGTCTCTTCGTCGAGATCCTGCGTATTGTCCGTCAGCCGGGAAAATCTCCCGATTGGAATCTCAAGCGTCATGCGGGATCTTTGCGCAGCAGATGGTAAAGCGCGTAGATCTCCTGATCCCGCCCGAAACTCTCCGCCAGGGTATCGAGGTAGGAGAGGGCCATCTCTTTGTACCCCGCTTCGATGAGGCGCTCGATAAAGTCGATGAACTCCTCCCGGTCACGGATCACGACCCGGGTGGAGAACATGATATCTTCGAAGGCTTCGCGAAAGCTCCCTTTGGCTTCGACCAGCTCCACGAAATCGCGGTATCGAATTCCCTCGTCGATCTGCGCCTCGTCCAGCCCGTCGAGCAACTCCTCCTGGATCACGATACGCGTCGCATAGATACTTTGCATCAATTCGTCGATGATCTTCTCGGCATCTTCGTTGGAGTCTTTGATCGCCTGATAATAGTCGAAAAGCGCCTGGGCATCTTCGTCGCTCTCAAGCCCCATATCGCTCAGGAAAACCCCGACCCGGGCATCCTTATGTTGGGGGTCTTCCTGCAAGAGCAGGCTGTAGATTTTGATGGCATTGTCGTAATCTTTGCGCAGAAACTGCTCTTCTGCGCGTTTCAATAGAGTATTTTTGCTTGTCATTGTGCCATTCCTTCCGATTTCAAAAGAATTTTATCATACTCATGATTATCTAAACATAGTAAGAGGAACTATGAGGCTACTTGAGTTGCATCTCTGTGGAGGATAAAAGAATTTAGTGAAAGTGGTACGCCCAGGAGGATTCGAACCCCCGACCTTCGGAACCGGAATCCGACGCTCTATCCAGCTGAGCTATGGGCGCATAAGAAAAAAGATCCGGGAGAACCCGAATCGTGGAGGAATTATACCAGCTCGATGATTGCCATTTCGGCGGCGTCACCTTTGCGCAGGCGGGTTTTGATGATACGGGTGTATCCGCCTTTACGCTCCTGGTAACGGGGAGCGATCTCCTCCACCAGGCGCTTGGTACTTCCCTTGTCCTGCAGCTGGGCGAAGATCGCGCGGTGGGCGTTGAAATCCCCTGCAGAGGCTTTGCTGATCAGCTTCTCGTAATACTTGCGAAGCTCCTTGGCTTTGGGCAGAGTCGTTTCGATCCGCTCATTTTCCGTCAGGGCGATGGCAAGGTTCTTCAGCAGCGCTGCGCGGTGCTGAGACTTGCGGCCCAGTTTGCGGTATCCATGTCGATGTCTCATGGCAGTCCTTTATGCTTTTTCTTTGATTTGTGCGATTTTCTTTTCCAGCGCGCTGCGCATCTCGTCACTCAGTTCGTAATCGGCACCGAAACCATGCTCGGCCAGCACTTCCTGAATCTCGTCGAGAGATTTTTTTCCCAGGTTTTTGATCGCTTTGATCTCCTGCTCTCCCATGAGGACCAGCTCACCGAGATACTTGATCCCGGCACGGTCGAGAGAGTTGAAGCTGCGGGCGCTCAGGCCGAGTGCATCGACGGGAACCATGAAGGCTTTGAGCTCACTTCCCGTTCCGCCCTGGGCACTGCGACCGCTCTCCAGGTCGATCTCCAGAACGTTACTGAAGACCGAGAGTTGCCGGTTCATCGTCTCGAGAGCATTGGTAAACGCTTCCACGGGAGAGAGTTGGCCGTCGGTTTCGATCTCGAAGACGATCTTCTCGTAGTCTGGGTTGTCCTCGACCAGCACATTTTCGATGCTGTAGTTGGCTTTGCGCACCGGAGTGAAGAAGGCATCAAGGGCGATCGCATCGCTCTCGATCTCTTCGCGCAGATCTTCGCTGGGAACGTACCCGATCCCTTTGGCAATCTCCAGCGTGAAATTCAGCTCTCCGTCTTCGTTCAGCGTCGCCAGAGGGGCTTCCGGATTGACCACATCGACCTGATCGTTGACCAGATCGGCGGCAGTCACCTCTTTGGGGCCCTTGAAGCTGTAGCTGACGACCGCACGATCCAAGCCTTCCTTGATCCGAAAACGGATGCTTTTGAGGTGGATGATCAGGACGGCGATATCTTCGTGCATTCCCCGAATCGAATCAAACTCGTGAGCCGCGCCCTCGATTTTGACCGAAATGGGTGCGTAGCCGATGGAGCTTCCCAGGAGCAGGCGTCGAAGAGGGTGGGCCAGAGTCACCGCATAACCGCTCTCGAAGGGATAGGCGATCACCTGCGCCTTCGTGCCGCTGATCTCGTTGACTTCCACTTCGCTTGGCAGAAAAGGCGCCGTTTTGATTTTTTTCATTTGCTAGCCTTTGCTATTTACGGTTACTTGGAGTAAAGCTCGACAATCAGACGCTCTTCGACCGGAATGGAAACCTCTTCTCTCTCGGGGATACGGGTAAAGATCCCGAACAGCTTCTCTTTGTCCACATCGACCCACTCGACCATCCCGGTTTGGTTGGTCAGCTCCATGGAGCGCTGGATCTGGGGATTGTTCTTGCTCTTCTCGCGTACTTCGACCTTCTGGCCGGGCTTGACCCGGTAGGAGGGGATATCCACGCGCTTGCCGTCGACCAGGATGTGGCCGTGGTTGACCAGCTGGCGGGCGAAGGCGCGGGTGGTAGCGAATCCCATGCGATAGACCACGTTGTCCAGGCGCTGCTCGAGCAACTGGACGAGCAGTTCACCCGTGTTGCCTTCTCGACGGTTGGCCTCCTGGAAGATAGAGCGGAACTGCTTCTCGCTCACACCGTACATGAACTTGGCCTTCTGCTTTTCACGAAGCTGCAGACCGTATTCGCTGATCTTCGTCCGGCGCTGTCCGTGCTGCCCCGGAGGATAGGGACGCTTCTCCAGCGCACTCTTGCCGGCCAACCGACGCTCACCTTTGAGCCCCAGGTCGACGCCGAGCCGTCGTTCCAATTTTTCTCTCGGACCTCTGTATCTTGCCATCTTCTTACCTTTGTTGCTTTCTCTTGTTCTTGTTTCGTTTCAAGCCGACAATCACAGCGGCGATTAGACGCGGCGCTTCTTGGGAGGGCGGCATCCGTTGTGGGGCAGAGGAGTGATATCCTTGAACCACAACACGCGGATTCCTTCGGTAGCTCCTACGGACTTCACGGCGGTATCCCGTCCGGATCCGGGGCCCTGGACCTTGATCCCGACCTCTTTGATCCCGTACTCTTTGGCTTTGTTCATTGCATCTTCGACCGCCTGCTGGGCAGCGTAGGGAGTCGATTTTTTGCTTCCTTTGAAGCCGAGCGCACCGGCGCTGCTCCAAGTAAGAACGTTGCCCATCTCATCCGTCACGGTGATGACGGTGTTATTGAACGTGGCGGCGACATAGACGACTCCGCGTGCGACACTCTTTTTAATCTTTTTCTTGGCCATACTCTACTGCTCCTTATGCTGCACCGACGGTTTTACGCTTGCCCTTGCGGGTACGCGCATTGGTCTTGGTCTTCTGTCCACGGACGGGCAATCCTCTACGGTGACGCAGTCCCCGATAATTTCCCAGGTCCATGAGGGTTTTGATATCCATCATCACCTTCTTGCGGAGGTCTCCCTCCACCATGTAATGCTCCTGGATCTCTTTACGGATCGTTGCCGCTTCCGCGTCACTCAGCTCGTGGACGCGCTTGTCATAGCTGATTCCCGTCGCATCGAGAATCTTGCGGGAACTGGTAAGCCCGATCCCGTAGATGTAGGTCAGGGCATATTCCATCCGCTTGCTTTTGGGCAAATCAACACCTGCGATACGTGCCATATTTATCCTTGTCTCTGTTTGTGTTTCGGATTTTTACAAATCACTCTGACGACGCCTTTGCGCTTGATGACTTTGCAGTCGTCGCACATTTTCTTGACCGAGGGTCTAACCTTCATAGGGTTCTCCTGTTTCGTTTTGCACCGGTGTGACGTGTGGATCGATGAGAGTCTCTTCGAACCAACCCTTGTCGAAGCGGTGCCACTTCGACAAAGATTCTTCACGCAGTCCCTACTCTTCCGTTTTCCCGGATTTTCGGGGGACGTGATTTTATCAAAAAAACAATTAAAAAATGCTGAGGAAAGATACGCAGATAGGAACCTGCGTACTTCAGAAGAAAAGCCGGCTCTCCCGATGAGGGAATTTCTATTTGTAGCGGAAAGTGATGCGTCCCTTGTCCAGACTGTAGGGAGTCAATTCGACCTTCACCCGGTCACCGGGAAGGATCTTGATATAGTGCATCCGCATTTTTCCCGCGATATGGCAGAGAACCACATGGCCATTTTCTAGCTCTACCCGAAAGGTCGCGTTGGGAAGCGCCTCGATCACTTTGCCGTCGATTTCGATTACATCGTCTTTAGCCAATGTTTTTCCTTTTTGAA
>CAYUXG010000101.1:0-4663 GCA_964448735.1 uncultured Nitratifractor sp.
GCTTGACGGAGCAAAGGAAAAGGATGGGCGGGAAGGTGCGTCTCGATACGGATATGCAGCCCTGCCGAAGCGAAAGCGATACCGAGGAGGAAGACGCCGAACCAGGGGAGCAGGGGGGCGAGATCGACGGTGTAGCGGGGAAGGTGAAACAGGGGTTGAAGCAGGCGGAAAGTTCCCGTTTCCGTCCAGATTCCGCTCCAGTAGGCCAGGAGGATGGCGATTCCTACGAGGAAGCTTGTTTTGGCTTTTGAAACAAAGAGCAGGCCGAGGATCGTGGAGACGAAGATCAGATGAAGGATCCCGAAATAGACCCAGGCCTTTGGAAAAACCAGATAGGTAGCGGCGGTGACCGCCAGGGCGGCGCCTCCTAAAATGGCGAGCCGCTTCAGAAGATGAAAGAACCGGATCCCTTTGCCGTAGACGATGACGAGACTGATGCCTGCGGCAAAGAGAAACATACTTACAATCAGCCAGCGAAAGGAGAGCCAGAAGGGATCCTGATGCTGATGAATCGAAATGAAGCGAAAGTAGTTCAGATCGTAGCAGAAATGGAAAATCACCATCAAAAGGATGGCCGTTCCTCGAAAAGTGTCAAGCCAAAGGAGGCGCTTCACTCCGGGCTTCAACTTTTCTTCTGACGCTTTTTCCACTCTTTTTCGAACTTTTTACGCTTGAGAATCGAGAGCTTCTCCACGAAGATTTTGCCGTCGAGATGGTCCATTTCGTGCTGAATGGCGATGGCGAGGAAATCATCGTCTTCGAGGATGAACTTCTTCCCGTGGCGGTCTTGGTACTCGATCCGGACTTCGCGGTAGCGGTCCACCTCTTCGAAATAGCCGGGGACGGAGAGGCACCCCTCTTGATAGCGAGTTTTGCCGTCGGCTTCGAGGAGCACGGGGTTGATCACTTCGAGGGTGTTCTCTTTGGGTTGCTGTACCCTCGGATCGTCCGAATCGGTTTCAACGGGGACGTTGATGATCAGTGCCCGTAGGGGGACGCCGATCTGGATTGCGGCGAGTCCCACGCCGTTGCGCGTCACCATCGTCTCGTACATATCGTCAAGCAGGGTGTGAAGCTCCTCGTCGAAACGCTCGACGGGACGGGAGACCTCTTTGAGCCGTTTATCGGGATAGATCAGGATATCGCGTACCATATTCTTGTCGCTTTCTTTGTCGGATCAGGTAAAGCTTTTTGTCAATACTTTGTCAACGAGACCGTACTCCACTGCCTCTTCCGCGGACATGAAGAAGTCGCGCTCCGTATCCTTTTCGATCTTTTTGACACTCTTGCCGGTTTTCTGGGCGAGAATGTCGTTGAGATATTTTTTGAGCCGGAGAATCTCCTGGGCCTGGATGGCGATGTCGCTGGCCTGCCCCTGGGCGCCGCCGAGGGGCTGGTGGATCATGATCCGGGAGCTGGGCAGGGCATAGCGCTTGCCGTCGCTTCCGCAGGCGAGGAGAAAAGCCCCCATGCTTGCGGCCTGGCCGATACAGATGGTGACGATATCGGGCTTGATGTAGTTCATCGTATCGTAGATCGAAAAGCCGCTGGTGATGACTCCGCCGGGGGAGTTGATATAGAAGTAGATATCTTTGTCGGGATCTTGCGCTTCGAGGAAAAGAAGCTGGGCGACGATCGTCGAAGCGACGGCGTCGTTGATCTCTCCGCTGAGCATGATGATCCGGTCTTTGAGCAGCCGGGAGTAGATGTCGTAGCTTCGCTCACCGCGTCCGGTCTGTTCGATCACGTAGGGGATGTAGCTCATGAATGGAACCTCTTTTCAAATGGGTGTGGAAAGGGTGTGTGGGCGAAAGACGCATCTTGCGATCTTTCGCTCACGCTTCGGAGATAAAAAATACTATTTCTTACCGGCGTTGTCAAGATCGAGCAATTTGGTGAAGAGCTTGTCTTCGATCATGCCCATTTTGACGGCGGGGAAGAGGTTGTTTTTCTGATAATACTTCAGGAGCGCTTCGGGATCCTGACCGGCCATGAGGGCTTCGTAGTAGAGGGCTTGACCGACCTCTTGGTCGCTGACGTCCACGCCTTCGGCCTTGGCGATCGCATCGACGACGAAGGTCGCCTTGACGCTGCGGACGGCATCTTCCCGGACCGATTCGCGAAGCTCGTCGATCTTCTCTTGATTGCCCTGGATCGCTTCGAGCTCCTCTTTGCTCAGGCTCTGGGCTTTTTGGTTGGCCAGGTTGTCGATCTCCTGCTCCACGATGTTCTCGGGGAGGTCGAATTCGAAGGCATCGACGAGAGCTTCGAGAAGCTTGGGCTTGAGCTCTTCGTTGTAGAGTTTGCTCAGTTTCTCGGTAACGAGCTGCTCTCGGACCTGCTCTTTGAGCGTATCGAGGGTCGCATCCTCTTTTTTAGTGATCTTCTTGGCCAATTCATCGTCGACGGTGGGGGTCTCCTTGACCTTGATATCTTTCAGGGTGATCTCGAACTCCACCTCTTTGCCTTTGAGATTCTCGGCTTGGTAATCTTCGGGGAAGGTGACTTTGATTCGCTTGGTTTCACCCTTTTTCATGCCGACCATCTGCTCTTCGAAGCCGGGGATGAATTGTCCCGACCCGATTGCGAGTTCGAAATCCTGCGCACTTCCTCCCTCGAACTCTTCTCCGTCCAGGTATCCGGTGAAGTCGAAGACGGCGGTGTCGCCTTCTTGGAGGGGGCGATCTTCTTCCAGGCTTACCAGGGGAGCGGACTGCTCCGCCAGTGTAGCGATGCGCTGGTCGACCTCTTCGTCGCTCACTTCGGGAACGTCGTAGGAGGGTACGGCCTCTTTGTACCCTTCTACGTCGAATTTGGGCCGCAGGCAGAGAAGAATCTCCGCTTCGATCTCCTTTTCGCCCGTTTCAAACTTTTTGAAAACCGGGTCACCCAAAACGTCGGCGGCGTCGATGCCCTCTTTTTCATAGGCCGCTTTCATCGCTTCGCGCAGCGCTTCGGCTTCGGCATCTTGCTTGAGCTGCTCGCCGTGCATCTTTTTGACGATGCTGGGAGGAACCTTTCCTTTGCGGAATCCCGCGATGTTCATCTGCTTACCCGCCTCTTGGGCCAGGCGGTCGACACGCCGGTCGATCTCTTCGTTGGGGATTTTCGTTTTGACCAGTACGTTGGCTTCGTTCTGTTTTTCGGTCGTCATGTCCACGGTGTTTGTCCTTTGTGTTGTGTGCAAAAATAAAATGGGGACGATTTTACCAAAAAAGAGCTAAAATAAATTCCAAATCATTCCAAATTCACTGAAGAGGGTTGCCAAGCCTATGAAAAGCAATGAGCAAGAAATCGAAAAAGCGGTGCGGAGCATTCTGGAAAACCTGGGGGAAGATCCCGAAAGGGAAGGGCTGCTCAAGACGCCCCACCGGGTCGCCAAAGCCCTGGAATTCTTGACGGAAGGGTATCGCAAGGACCCCAGGGAGATTCTCGAAAAGGCCCTTTTTAGCAGCAGCAACGACGAGATGGTCCTGGTGCGGGATATCGAGTTTTATTCCCTTTGCGAGCATCACATGCTGCCGATCATTGGACGGGCGCACGTGGCTTACATCCCCGACGGCAAGGTCGTGGGCCTCTCCAAAATTCCCCGGGTGGTCAATCTCTACGCCCGGAGGTTGCAGATCCAGGAGCAGATGACCGAGCAGATCGCCGACGCCATCAGCGAAACGATCCATCCCAAAGGGGTGGCGGTGGTCGTTCATGCGCGGCATATGTGTATGGAGATGCGCGGCGTGGAGAAGATCAACTCCACGACGGTCACTTCGGCGCTGCGGGGGCTGTTCAAAAAGGATATCCGCACGAGAAACGAGTTTTACGACCTCATCAACGCCAACGTACCGGCAAACTTCTAAACCTTGCGATAGAATTCCAAAAAAAATCAAGGAGTGAGCATGGCGGTACCTGAAGACGTAGGATGCAAAAACGAAAGTTGCATCAAGCATAACGAGTGTAACCGGGCGAAAATCGCCAAAGAGGGCAAGGCGCGCGAAGTCAAGAGCTTCGGCGGTACGCCCGAGAAGGGATGCGGGAAATTCCTGCCGATCAAGGAGTAGGGGACTCTCCTATTGACAAGGCGTAAGGCTTTGACTATAATTGCATCTCTTTTTCGGGTTGACGGAGTGTAGCGCAGCCTGGTAGCGCACCTGCTTTGGGAGCAGGGGGTCGAAGGTTCGAGTCCTTTCACTCCGACCAGGCTACCGAAAAATGGACTTTCCGATGGTGGGTATAGCTCAGTTGGTTAGAGCGCCAGATTGTGGCTCTGGAGGTCGTGGGTTCGAGACCCATTACCCACCCCATCACAAATTTTTCGACGTATGCGCCAGTAGCTCAATTGGATAGAGCATCAGACTTCGGATCTGAGGGTTAGGGGTTCGACTCCTCTCTGGCGTACCACCCCTTCTTTTTTGCGCTCGTAGCTCAGCTGGATAGAGCACTCGCCTTCTAAGCGAGCGGTCTCAGGTTCGAATCCTGACGGGCGTACCACCCAACTACGCGGACGTGGTGGAATTGGTAGACACGCTGGATTTAGGATCCAGTGCTTCGGCGTGAGAGTTCGAGTCTCTCCGTCCGCACCATCATATTCCTTCTTTTACGACTCCCATTCTGCATCCTATCCATCATAAACCCTTCTCCTCTTTGGCATCATGATCCAAAGATTCAG
>CAYUXG010000102.1:0-1514 GCA_964448735.1 uncultured Nitratifractor sp.
AAGCCTAAAGCTCAAAACGAGAAGCAAAAAGCGATGGATTCTTATTCGGTGATGAGGCGGTAGCCGACGCCGTATTCGGTTTTGAGACGGGGGGCTTTCTCTCCCCATTTTCCCAGCTTTTTCCGGATGTTTTTGATGTGGTTGTCCAAGGAGCGTTCCGAGCTGAAAGAGGAGAGCGCATCGGTAAGAACTTTTCGGGAGACGACCCGGTTTTTGTTTTCGAGGAAAATCTTGAAAATTTGAAACTCCGTAGGGGTGAGCCCGAGTAAATCATCCTCCAGCACGACATCTTCCCCTTCGATGCGGAGCGCTTCTGGGGCAGGGGGCTTCAAAAGATGACTGTGAAGCCCGAGCTGGACCCAGATCCTCGCTTCCAGCTCCTCCAGATTCACGGGTTTGACCACATAATCGGTCGCGCCGTAGTTGAAAGCGGCGATTTTGGAAGCCGTGTCGCTATAGGCGCTGACGACGATAACGGGGAGGGCGAGCCGGCCTTTGAGTTGCTTGAGCACTTCGTATCCGTCGAAATCCGGAAGGTTGAGATCCAGAAGCAGCAGATCGAAGGGATCGTTGAAGAGGGTGGAGATGGCATCGGTAACCGTAAAGACGGTTTCGACCAGGAAATTTCTACCGACAAGATAACTTTGGAGCAGCTCCGCCGTCTCTTCGTTATCTTCGAGTAGAAGCAGTTTCACAGGTTTCATTCTCATGCCCTTTTGATTAGATTCGACAGAATATAGCAGAAATTTACTTAGATTTTCCGTGTAATGTATATTGAGGAGTTGGCTAAAATGAGAAATATTTCTAGATCTCTCTTTCTTCTTCTCTTTTTTTTCGTCTCGCTCCACTCCGGGGAGCCGGAAGATCGTGATGCGAAGGTAACGCTTCAGCTCAACTGGGTCGTCCAATATGAATTCGCGGGATTTATCGCCGCCAAAGAGAAAGGGTTCTATCACGAAGCAGGCTTGAATGTGACCATCCGACCCTACAAAAAGGGAATGGACGTGCTGCAGGAGGTGCTCACGGGACGGGCAGATTATGGACTCTACTCTTCTAAACTTCAAAAGCTCTTCGTGGAAGGAGCTCCGGTCAAATTGATCGCAAGCTTTTTCAAAAAGCCTTCCAAGGTTCTCGTGGTCCGTAGAGGGATTGAAAAGCCGAAAGATTTGCTAGGAAAAACGATTCAAGTCAACAGCCGAAAAGAGTTTTTTCTCGAATTCGGCGACATGTTCCGCAAACGGGGAATCTCTCTGGCGGATTTGAAACTGATCGAAAAACCGATTTTGAGTCGGAAGGATCTGCAACTCTTTATCGATGGAAAGGTAGATGCCATCGTACTTTTCGTCACCAGCGGCCTCTATCCGCTTGATAAACTGGGAGTTCGCTACGGGATCCTCGACCCGACCCGTTATGGAGATTATAGTGTTCAGCAGGAGCTTTTCACTTCAAAACGGCAGATCGAGAAGTTTCCGGAGAGGACACTGGCGTTTCGCAATGCGACGATCAAGGGATGG
>CAYUXG010000102.1:1614-4439 GCA_964448735.1 uncultured Nitratifractor sp.
CGAGAAGTTTCCGGAGAGGACACTGGCGTTTCGCAATGCGACGATCAAGGGATGGCACTATGCCTTGGATCACCCCGTAGAGATCGCACGGATCATTCACGAAAAGTATGCTCCAAACAAGAGTGTCGAAGAGTTACTCTATGAGGCGACTCTGGTTCGGCGCCTGATTCTCCCCTCCTTCTACCGTATTGGATCTTTCGACAAGCATCTCATCCGATCTACGTTCAAAAAGCTGATCCCCGGAGCGGGTGAGAGTGAAATCGACCGCCTGGTGGAGAGGTATCTCTATGGAAACGGAAGCGATATGTCACCGCTGGTGCTCAGTCCGAAAGAGCGGGAGTACCTCAAGAAGCACCCTGTGATCAAAGTCCACAACGAAAGTAATTGGCCTCCCTTCAACTTCATCGAGGACGGTAAAGCCAAAGGCTTCTCCATCGATTATTTCAAACTGTTGGCGGAACGGATCGGAGTGCGAGTGGAGTACGTTCGGGGATATACGTGGAACGATTTCCTCTCTCTTGTACACAGTGACAAACTCGACGTACTTCTCAACCTTGCCGAAACACCGCAACGCCGCAAAGTCTATGCATTCGCACTTCCTTACATCGATGTCAAAAGTGCGATCTATACCAATCTGAATAGGAAAAGCTACTCCACTCTGCAAGAGTTGGAGGGAAAAAAAGTCGCCCTGGTCAAAGGCTTTTTTATTCAGAAGTATCTTGCAAAACATAATCCGAAGATACGAGAGGTGCTTGTGGAGGATCAGCTCAAAGCCTTGAAACTCCTCTCTTTGGGCAAAGTCGATGCCGTCGTCGGAAAACAAGTGGTCATCGACTACATCCTTCGGCATCATCTGTTGGCCAATATCTACGCTACCAGTTTTGTGGAGGATCCCCGGACGGTGAGCCATCTGTCGCTAGGACTTGATCAAAGGGATGCGATTTTGGCAGGGATCCTGCGCAAAGCCCAAAAGACGATCACTTCCCGGGAGATGGAGTATTTGAGGCACAAGTGGTTCGGGATCAATCCTCTGCTGGAGACCCGTCAGCTTTTGGATACGGAGGAGAAAAAATATCTGGCCAAAAAGAAAAAGATCTTCGTCTGTATCGAGCCGGACCGGGCACCTTTAGAATTCATACAAAAGGGAAAACCGGAGGGAATTGCCGTGGATGTGGTCAAGATGCTGGCACGGAAACTGGATCTGGATCCGGTCTTCCGTGTTGTGCATGACACCGGGGAACTTCCGAAAATGCTGCAAGAGAGGGAGTGTGACGTAGTACCTGGGGCCTTGGAGGATGCGAAAAATTTTGGCCTTCTCCTTTTTAGCTCCGCCTATTTGGAGTACCCCTCCGTCCTCGTCGTACCCCGATCAAACCGGCAGACTCCCCGAGAGATTCTTCATGTTTCAGGCAAGCGGATCGCGGCACGTTGGGGAGATCCTCTGGTCGATCGCCTCGCTGCCACACGACCTACGCTGAAGGTTGTCTATTACGATAGCTACCCCGAAGTGCTGCAGGCAGTTTCCCAGGGAGAAGTCTCTATCGCGATTCTTCCCAAGCCCGTTGTTGACTATTACGAGAAGTTAGGGCTCACAAAAGGATTAAAAATCGGTACCAGAGCTCCTGTTAAGTCGGAGATCTCTTTTGCCGTTCGGAAAGATGAAACGGTACTTTTTGAAATATTGCAAAAAGTGCTTCAAGGAATCCCGCATGAAGTCTTCAGAGCCATCAGCGATAGATGGACCCAAGGCCGGGTGACCACCCGAATCGATTATCGCCTTTTGGCTCAGATCGCCGGCGTGGCTCTGCTGATCATTCTGATGATTCTTTTGGCGTATCTCCGGCAGCGGAAATTAAATCGGAAGATCGAGGAGCTTAACAATACTCTGGAAGAGAAGGTTCAACAGGCAGTGGAGGAGAACCGGAGGCAGCAGCTCTGGATGATGCAAAGGGACCGTTTAGCCAAAATGGGGGAGCTTATTGCCATGATCGCCCATCAGTGGCGGCAGCCGCTTAACAATCTCTCCTTGGTCCAGCAGATTTTTGTGAACAAATGTCGGAAAGGAAGTTTCGAAGAGAAGGACGTGGAGCTTTTCAGTCAAAACTCCCGTCGCCTCATCGAACAGATGTCTAGGACGATCGATGATTTTCGAAGTTTTTACAAATCGGCAAAAGAAGCGAAAGAGTTTTCTATCCGTGAAGTGGTCGAAACGGTACTTGGGATTGCAAAAATGAGTTTTGTTCATACTGGGATCAAGATGGCGTTCCATGTCGAGCGAGATTATCGGAGTATCGGTTATCCCAACGAGCTGGCCCATGTCCTGCTCAATCTTCTAAGCAACGCCCGGGATGCTTTCGAAGAGAGGGAGATCGAGCATCGAAGGATCGACATCGAATTGTCCGGCACGGAGGACGAAGCGATCATCCGGATCTGCGACAATGCAGGGGGAATCCCCAGTGAACTGCTCGATCGGATCTTCGAACCCTATTTCTCCACGAAAGAGGAGAAAAACGGAACGGGGTTGGGGCTCTATATGTCCAAGATCATTTTGACCGAACATATGAACGGTACGATCGAAGTCGAAAACCGAGGCGAAGGAGCTTGCTTCACCCTCAGGCTGAAAGGAGCGGTTCCCGATGAAGCTGAATGATTTGAGGGTACTTTTGGTAGAGGATGATCCCGTAGCATTGGATTTGACGGCACAGGCACTGGAAGAGAGGGTCGAAAGAGTCTACCGGGCATCCAACGGAGAGGAGGGGTGGACGCTCTTTGGTCATTAGCGATATTCGTATGCCGGGGATGGACGGGATGATGTTTGCCCAAAA
>CAYUXG010000103.1:0-4430 GCA_964448735.1 uncultured Nitratifractor sp.
TGGGAGACGGTCGAGACGTACCTCAAAGCTCACAAGCACATCAAGCAGGTCAAGGTCGATACCCCCGAACTGATGCATATCAAAGGCAATCACGGAATCACCTTCAAGTGCAAACTTTAACGTGTTCCCCTCGGGGGAACAGCGGACGATTGTAGGAAAAAGTCTTTTTCGGAAGGGCTTTTTCGTAGAATCCAAGCGAAGGAGTAGAAGGGCAAATCACGATCTTGAAAGAGAGAACTCGGATGTTGAAAATTTGGATACTGTTTTTCTCGATCGCTCCGGCCCTTTTCGCCTCCTATTCGCAGGGCAAAGCACTTTTTCGCTCCAAATGCAATGTTTGCCATGCCGGTTATTTTCCCGCATCCGAACTCAAAAAAAACTTCTTTGATAAAAACAATACGCTTCTGCACCTCAAAGCTCCCACGACCAACATGCTCGCCTGGGTGGTTACGAAAAGCCCCAAGCGTATCGTCGATCCTGCCGATGCGGAGATGAGCCGGGAGGCGGTGGCCCTTTATCTGCAAGAGACGCTTGAAAATCCCGATTCCGATACGCTTTTTGAACACAATATCCGCAAATATTTCGGAAAACATCCGGTACTGAAAGGTCTGAGCCAAAAGGATTACGACGATTTGGCCGATTATCTCCTGCAGTACGATGCTATGCGCAAAAAAAGCATCCTTGAGCCGCTCAAGCACGGAAGGCTCGGAAAAGATTTCCGGCTCGATCAGCTTCTCGAAGCGGCGAAAATGGAGCACAAAAACATCATCGTCGAAGCGATGTCTCCCTCCTGTCATTACTGCGTGCGGATGGAAAAGACGGTACTGAAGGACCCGGAGCTGAAAAAAAGCATGGAGAAGGATTTTCTCTTCGTCCATCTAGACGTCTCCGAGAGCGAGTTGCCTCCTGCACTCGCGAAGCACTATCGGCATATTACGCCAAGCTTTTTCTTCCTGGATCAAAACGGAACACTGCTCAACTCCTATCCCGGAAGCTGGAAGAAGAACGACTTCATGATGATACTGAATGAAAACAGACCCCGAAAGGAGAAGCGAGAATGATTTTGGCCGGTACGGTGCTGGGTACCTTCAGCGCCCATGAAGGGGAGAGTGGATATCCCCGTCCTACGAGAGAAGTGCTTCGTTTTCGGGAAGGGTACGGAATCGAAGAGGACAAGTTCGCCGGAGGCAAACCCCACAAACAGGTGTTGATCGTCGGAACCAAACCCTACGAGATGGCAAGAGAGATCGGGGTGGAGATGAAGCCGGGGAGTCTGGGGGAAAATCTGCTCCTGGACTTCGATCCCCACGAGTTTGCCGCGGGGACGGTTTTCGCCATCGGTGACGCGAAGATCGAAGTGGTCGAATCCTGCACACTCTGCAATCACCTCTCCGTTTTCGACAAACGCCTTCCCCGGCTGATCCGGGACCGTCGGGGGCTCTACTGCCGCATTCTCAGCGACGGGGAAGTACGCAAAGGAATGAAGGTGGCATGGCTGGGAAGAGCGTGATTTCCGGCCTTTGCTTCGAATAGTAACAATATCCTCCACCCCTCGATCCTCCCCGATACTTTTAGAATCCCCTTACGGAAACTTGGCTATTCTATCTCCATAGTGGTATCCACTGTAAACCAATGAAAAAGGGGAAGAAGATGTCTTTAATGAAAGCTCCCGAAAATACACCGGTCTGGACCGACGAGTCCCGCTGCAAAGCGTGTGACCTCTGCGTCGCCGTCTGTCCGGCGGGCGTCCTGGCGATGCGGCCCGACCCGCATAGCGTCCTTGGAGCCATGATCAGCGTGATCGAACCCGATTCCTGCATCGGATGCAACGAGTGCGAGCTCGCTTGTCCCGATTTTGCCATCTATGTGGCAGACAAAAAAGAGTACAAGTTCGCCAAGCTGAGCCAGCAGGCCAAAGAACGCGCGAAAAAGATCGCCGAAAACAATTACATGATTTTGGGTGCATAAAAAGGAGACTGTATGAGTAAAAGAGAAGTCATTTCCAGTGGAAACGATCTGGCGGCACGTGCTGCCGTCGATGCGGGATGCCGATTTTTCGGCGGATATCCCATTACCCCTTCCAGCGAGGTGATGCACACCATCTCCGACCTGCTTCCCAAAGTCGGCGGAGCCTGTATGCAGATGGAAGACGAGATCGCAGGGATCTGCTCCGCCATCGGCGCCTCCATGAGCGGCGTACGATCCATGACGGCAACTTCCGGCCCCGGAATCAGCCTCAAAGCCGAAAATATCGGTCTGGCGCAGATCGCCGAAGTTCCCCTGGTCATCGTCAACGTCATGCGGGGTGGCCCCTCCACGGGATTGCCCACCCG
Organism: uncultured Nitratifractor sp.; assembly: GCA_964448735.1. GTDB lineage: Bacteria > Campylobacterota > Campylobacteria > Campylobacterales > Sulfurovaceae > Nitratifractor. Next base: position 2,334 of record CAYUXG010000103.1, read on the forward strand.
CGTCCAACAAGGAGACGTGCTCCAAGCCAAAAACCCGACCCACGGCGACGTGCGCACCATCGTCCTCTGCCCCGGCAACCTGGAAGAGTGCTACACCGAAACGGTTCGCGCCTTCAACCTGGCCGACCGTTTCATGCAGCCCGTCTTCGTCCTCCTGGACGAGACGCTGGGGCACATGCATGCCAAAGCCGTACTTCCCTCTTTGCAAGAGGTCGAAGAGGGGATCCAACTGCGCCGCCAATTCGTAGGAGATCCCGAAGAGTATCGCCCCTACGACGTGCCCGAGGATGAGCCTGCGATTCTCAATCCCATGTTCAAAGGGTATCGCTACCACTACACCGGGCTCCATCACGGTCCTACCGGCTTCCCCACGGAAGATGCGGAGGTCTGCGACCGTCTCATCAAACGCCTCTTCAACAAAGTCGATGCCCATACCGACGAGATCGAGAGTTACGAAGAGTACATGCTTGACGATGCGGAGTATCTGGTGGTGGCCTACGGTTCGACCTCTCTCGCTGCCCGTGAAGCGGTCAATCGTCTCAGAGAAGAGGGGGTCAAGATTGGAATGTTCCGTCCCATCACGCTCTTCCCCTCTCCCGATGCGAAGATGAAAGAGCTTCAGCAGCGCTTCGGCAACAAGGTCTACATGGCCGAGCTCAACATGGGACAATACGTCGAATCGTTCGAGCGCGCGACCGGCATGCACCGAGACGAATTCGTCACCCATTTCAAAGCCAACGGCCGACCCATCTCTCCGGCGGACATGGTGGCAAAAATCAAAGAAGAACTGCTCTAAGGAGGCACTATGGCATTCAATTACGATCAATATCTGCGAACCGACAAACTTCCCACCCTCTGGTGCTGGGGATGCGGCGACGGCGTTATCCTCAAAGCCTTCATCCGGGCCATCGACAAGCTGGGCATCAACAAGGACGACATGTGCATCGTTTCGGGAATCGGATGCTCCGGACGTTTTAGCTCCTATGTCGACTGCAACACGGTCCACACCACCCATGGCCGGACCGTGGCCTATGCCACCGGAATCAAGATGGCCAACCCGGACAAACATGTTTTCTGTATCGCAGGTGACGGAGACGGTCTGGCGATCGGCGGAAACCACACCATCCATGGATGCCGCCGGAACATCGACATCAACCTGATCCTTATCAACAACTTCATCTACGGTTTGACCAATTCCCAAACCTCTCCCACCACACCCCAGGGGATGTGGACGGTGACGATGAAGCGCGGAAACATCGACCCCACCTTCGACGCCTGCAAACTGGCCGAAGGGGCCGGTGCTTCCTTCATCGCACGGGAAAAGGTCAACGACCCTCGCAAGCTGGAGAAAGTCTTCGTCGAAGCCTTCAAGCACAAGGGATTCTCTTTCATCGATGTCTTCTCCAACTGCCACATCAACCTGGGCCGGAAGAACAAGATGGGAAGCGCCATGGCCAACCTGGATTGGATCGACGAAATTACCGTTTCCAAGAAAAAGTTCGATGCCATGAGCGAAGAGGAGCGCAAAGGCCTCTTCCCCACCGGAATCCTCAAGCAAGATGAGGAGGCACTTGAGTACTCTGCGATGTACGAAAAGGTCAAAGAGGCATATCAGAACAACACCAAAGTCGAGCTGTAAGGAGGCACCATGTCACGAATCATTATGCGTTTTACCGGCGTCGGCGGGCAGGGGGTCCTCCTGGCAGGAGAGATCTTCGCCGCGGCCAAGATCAAGCAAGGGGGCTACGGCGTCAAGACGGCGACCTACACTTCCCAAGTTCGCGGCGGCCCGACGGTCGTCGATATTCAGCTTTCCGACGAGCCGGTGCTCTACCCCTACGCCAATGACGGTGAAGTGGATCTGATGCTCTCCGTCGCCCAAGTCAGCTACGACCAGTTCAAAAAGGGAGTCAAAGAGGGTGGGGACATCATCATCGACCCCAACCTGGTCACTCCCAGCGAAGAGGACAAGAAGCGCTGGAGAATCTACGAAATCCCCGTCATCACCATCGCAAAAGAGGAAGTGGGCAACGTCATCACCCAATCCGTCGTCGCCCTGGGTGCGGCCAATACCTTCACCCGCGCCCTCGATGACGA
>CAYUXG010000104.1:0-1350 GCA_964448735.1 uncultured Nitratifractor sp.
TGCTCCCTTTTTAGCGTACTCGTGGGCCCGTGGCCGGGGTAGAGGGTGGAGTCGCCCTCGATTGCGGCGGCTTTTTGCAGGCTGCGTAGCATCTGCTCGGCGCTGGAGTAGGGGAAGTCCCAGCGGCCGATGGAGTCGCGAAAGAGAAAATCCCCGCTAAACCACGCATCGCCGATCTCGATCACCGAGCAGCCGGGGGTGTGGCCGGGGAAGTGGAGGTAGCGGACCTCGATGCCTTCGATCTCCAGACTCTCGTCGCCTTGGACTTCCACGTCGGGGGTGCTAGGAGGCATGCCCTGGCCCAGGGGGTCGGATGCGAGCATGAAGGCGTCGGGGGCGGGGCAGTAGATGGGGATCTTCAATTTCTCTTTGAGTTCGGCGTTGGACCAGACGTGATCGAAGTGGCCGTGGGTGTTGAGGATGGCGACGGGATTTGTCACCTGCGAGAGGACCCACTGGGTTGCGCCCACGCCCGGATCGACGATGAGATCCTTGCCGTCGATCGTCACGAGATAGCAGTTGGTCTGATAAGGCCCCATGGGGCGGGATTGGATCTGCATCGGTTATAATACCTCCTATGCAACTTTTTGCCCGACTTCACGAAGCCCTGATCAGCGACGATGTCTCTCTCAAAGCCCGGGTTATCGACGATGCGCTGGAGTATTGTAACACAGCGCAGGAAGAGGAGAATGACTTTCTCCCCGAGCGTTTCGAGACCCCCTCCTATGCCCGGCGCTGCCGGATCGTGCCTCCCAAGGAGCTTCCCAAACGGCGTAAGCTTCACACGCGTGAAGGATTGGCGATTTTGCTGCACTCGATCCTGCATATCGAATACAGTGCGATCGACCTGGCGCTCGATGCGGTCTATCGTTTCCCCCGGATGCCGAGGGAGTATCGCATCGACTGGCTGGAGGTGGCGGCCGAGGAGGTGCGGCACTTTCGGATGCTCGAAGAGATCCTCGCAAAGCTAGGCTACGGTTACGGAGATTTCCCCGTGCATCGGGGGCTTTTCGACGCATCGATGCATACGGCCGAAGACGTGCTCGATCGCATGGCGGTGATCCCGAGGCACTACGAGGCGACGGGGTTGGACGTCAATCCTCAGATCATGCACAAACTCTCCGCCCATCGGGGCGAGCCCTATGTCGCCGAGGTGCTCGATGCACTGGAGATCATCTACCGCGAAGAGATCGATCATGTGCGCAAAGGCGATCGCTGGTTTCGACAGATCTGTCAAGAGCGGGGGCTGGAGGAGGAAGAGACTTTCGTGCAGATCCTGGAGCGATTTTCACTCGGAGGGCGGCAAGGGCGCGTGCTCAATGTGGAGGCCAGAAAGGAAGCGGGCTTTCG
>CAYUXG010000104.1:1450-4319 GCA_964448735.1 uncultured Nitratifractor sp.
ACGCAAGAGCGACAAGAGACGATCGACGGAAGTGCCGAAGCCTTCGAAAAGGAGTTTTGCGCTCACGTAAACGCTCCCTATGCCGTAGCGACCTCCAGCTCCACCTCGGCGCTGCACCTGGCCATGTGTACGCTCGATCTCAAACGGGGCGACAAGGTCGTCTGCTCGGTCAATGCCTATGTGGATGTCCCCGAAGTGGTGCGCCATTTCGATGCGGAGCCGCTCTTCGTCGATTGCGACCCCCGCAGTTACAACATCGACCTGGACCGGCTGGAGGAGACGCTGGAGCGTTACAACAGCAAGAAGCTCCGCGCCGTGATCGTCAACTACGTAGCCGGATGCCCGCTGGATATGGAGCGTCTCTGGGAGATTGCCGAGCGCTATGACGTGCATATCGTGGAGGATGCGACGGATGCCTGGGGAACCCGGTATCTGGGAGGCACTCCCGGAAGTTTCGAGAAGAATATCCTGACGGTCTTTTCCCTGGGGAACAAGCAGAGCAACCGCTTCGATGCGGGAGTGCTGGTGAGCCACCGGGAGGATTGCCACGAGCGGGCGGTGCTTTTACGCAATCACGGAATGGTCGTCTCCGAGAAAAGCCCGGGTTATCTCTACGATGTGATGCAGATCGGCTGTCAATACCGGATGAACGATTTCGATGCACTCTACGCCCGTTATCTGCTCGAGGGTATCGAAGAGGAGAACCGTCGCCGCCGGGAGATCACGGAGTTTTATCGCAAAGCTTTGCAGGGCTTGCATCACGTGACGCTGCCCGTGGAGGAGCCGGGGCACGGCTACGATCAGTTCATCGTGGAGATCGACCGCAACCGGGATGCCTTCGCCCGGGCGCTGAAAGAGCGGGGGATCGAGACGAGACTTCACTACATTCCCCTGCATACGACCCAGTACTACAAAGAGAAATACGGCATCAAACTCTTCGACTTTCCCCAGGCGATGCATGTCTATCAGCGTATCCTCTCCCTGCCCAACCGTCCCGATCTGAGCGAGGAAGAGCTCTCCTACATCACGGAGGCGGTACGAGAGATCGATGCGGTGCATGTCTGAGGAAAGCACGGCGGCGCTCGAAGGCAGTTGACGAGATGAGTCGTGGGAGTGCCTTCGTCGAAAAAATCTGGTTCCACCCCTCCGGAGCCGAAAAGCTCCTCTCGGCGGCACTGCTTCCTCTGGGGCTGCTCTACGGTTCGGTGATGGCGCTGCGCCGCCGTTTGGCGAAGCGGCGACGATTTCCCGTGCCCGTCGTGAGCGTGGGCAATCTGCTGGTAGGGGGATCGGGCAAGACGCCTACGGTGATCGCCCTGACGTCGCGCTATCCGGATGCGGCGGTGGTTTCGCGAGGATACGGCCGCAAGAGCCGGGGGCTGAGGGTCGTCAGCGAAGGGGGCGCTCTGCGCTGCGGCGTGGAAGAGTCCGGCGACGAAGCGATGCTCATGGCCCGCAGCCTGAGCGAAGCCAGCGTCATCGTGAGCGAGGATCGAAGCGCGGGGATCGAAAAGGCGATCGAGCTGGGGGCGAAGATCGTCTTCCTCGACGACGGTTTCAACCGGGTGGAGATCGAGAAGTTCGAAATCCTGCTCGAGCCCGCCTCGGTGCCCAACCGCAGGGTGATGCCCGCGGGACCTTTCCGGGAGTTTCCCTCCACGGCGTCTCAAGCCGATCTCCTGCTCAAAGAGGGGCGAGACTTCCGCCGAATCGTCAAGGTGGAGCATCCCACGGAAGCGATGCTGCTGGCGACTTCCATCGCCCGCCCCGAGCGTCTGGAACCCTGGCTTCCCGCAGGAGTGGTAGGGCGTGTGGCGCTGAGCGATCACGCCTGGTTCGACGAAGAGCAGCTGCGGCGCCAGATGGAGCGCTGCGGCGCCCGCTCGCTGCTGGTGACCGAGAAAGATGCGGTGAAGATGGAGGGCTTTAAGCTGCCCCTCTCGCTTCTGCGGTTAGAATTGGAATTCTCTTCCGCTCTTTTCGATGCGGTGGAGTCTTATCGAAAGGAGTTTTATGCGTCATAAGATCGAAATCGTCCAGACCCTGCTCGAAGCCGTTCCCTACATCCGGAAATTCCGGGATGAGGTGATCGTGGTCAAATACGGCGGCTCGGCCCAGGAGAGCGACGAACTCAAGCAGAAATTCGCCCAGGATATCGTACTGCTGCATACCCTGGGGATGAAGCCCGTCGTGGTCCACGGCGGGGGCAAGAGCATCACAAAGCTCCTGTCCGAGCTGGGGATCGAGACGAGATTTATCCAAGGCCAGCGGGTGACGAGCCGGGAAGTGATGCGCGTAGCCGAGATGGTGCTCAGCGGCGAGATCAACAAAGAGATCGTCGCCCTGCTCAACTCCCAGGGGGCCAAAGCGATCGGAATCTCCGGCAAAGATGCCAATTTCCTCGAAGCGCTCCCCAAACACAGCGAGCAGTTCGGATACACCGGAGTGATCGAGACGATCCGCCCCGAAATCGTCTTCAACATTCTCGAAGACGGCTTCGTCCCCGTCATCGCCCCCATCGCTTCGGGGGGGAGCCTGGGGCATCCGGGCTTCAACATCAACGCCGATCTGGCTGCCAGCCGCATCGCGGTGGCGCTGGGGGCGCGTAAGATCCTCTTCCTCACCGATACGCCGGGCGTGCTGGATGAAAAGGGCAAGCTCATCAGCCTGCTCAGCATCGAACAGACCCAGCGCCTCAAAGAGGAGGAGACGATCCACGGAGGGATGGTCCCCAAGGTCGATGCCTGCATCGAAGCCCTGCGCGGCGGGGTCAAAAAGGCCCACATCATCGACGGCCGGGTGGAGCACTCGCTGCTGCTCGAGATCCTCACCAGCAGCGGCATCGGCACCTGCATCGAGCTTTGATGTC
>CAYUXG010000105.1:0-4300 GCA_964448735.1 uncultured Nitratifractor sp.
CCGAACCAGTGTCCGCTGGTGGCCCCGATGTAGAAGATCGGCGTGACGATCCCGCCGCTTCCCCCGGAGCCGAGGGTGACGGCGGTGTAGAAGATCTTGAGGATGAAGGTGTACCAGGGCAATGTGTCGGTACCGAGCTGGTTGTCGATCTTCATGGTTTGGGCGATCGTATCCAGTCCCAAGCCGAAGTAGTGGTCTCCGACGACCGTCGCGAGCAGGACCAGCAGCACACCCGCACCCAGAGCTTTGAGATAGGGGTTCATCGGGATACGTTCGACAATCTCTTCGGTCTGTTTGAGGGTGGCGATGATGAGCCAGGCGACGAGCCCGAAGAAGATGCCTCCCAGGATCACTTTGAGGATCAGGACGATGTCGATGAAGTAGTGCTGGAAGTAGCTGATGTCGTAATAGGTATATTTGACCCCGAAATACTGGGCGGTAAAGAAAGCGCTGAAGCCGGCGACGATGGAGGGCAACAGCATCTCGTACATCACCGCGCCCACGACCAGAACTTCGATCCCGAAGATCGCTCCGGCGATGGGGGTGCCGAAGACGGTAGCGAAACCGGCGCTGATGCCGCAGATGACCAGCTTTTTGCGATCCCGGACCGAAAAATGCAGCAGCTCGGAGATGAACGATGCCGTCCCCGCACCGATCTGCGCGCCGGGGCCCTCTTTACCGGCGGAGCCTCCGGTGACGAGGGTGATGACGGTGGTCAAGAGTTTGACCGGGATCACCTTGACGTCGATGAGCCCGTTGCGTTTGTGGACCGCTTCGATCACCTTCTCCGTGCCGTGGCCTTTGGCTTCGGGTGCGAACTTCTGCGTCAGCCAGACACTCAGCATCAATCCTGCGGGAAGCAGGTAGTAGTAGTGAAAAGGCAAGAGATCCCGGCTCCCCTCTCCCCAGGCGAGAATGTTCAGAAAGAGTGTGACGATGGAACCGATAACGATGCCGATCGCGCTGGAGAGAAGCGTCCATTTGGTGACGCTAAGAAGAATGGAAGGATGTTCGACGGAAATTTTCATGGCAAACCTGTGGAAACGTCGTATTTTTGTCGATTATAGCACTCCGTTATTTTAGATAGTGTTATAATCTCAATCAATTTGGGATTTTTTTGAAAAAAGGCGCATCAATGAGTGAATTGGAACAGACCGATCGGGAATATGTCCTGGGATCCTATGCCCGGAACTATACAAATTTCGTCCGGGGCGAGGGGGCACGGCTCTTCGACGATGAGGGACGGGAGTTTATCGACTTCGCCAGCGGCATCGGGGTCGTGAGTATCGGCCATGCCCATCCGGCGCTGGCGGATGCGCTCTGCGACCAGGCGCGCAAAATCATCCACATCTCCAACCTCCAGGTGATCGAACCCCAGGCCCGCCTGGCCAAACGTCTGGTCGAGCTCAGCGGCTACGACATGCGCTGCTTCTTCGGCAACAGCGGAGCCGAGGCCAATGAAGCGGCGCTGAAGATCGCCCGAAAATACGGTGAGACGGAGTTCGATACCAAACGCTACAAAGTGATCACCCTCAAACACTCTTTCCACGGCCGAACCATCACCACCGTCAAAGCGACGGGACAGAAGGAGATGCATAAACCCGACTTCTCCCCCTATCCGGCGGGCTTCTCCTACGTCGAGAGTATCGACGCCGTCTATGAAGCGATCGACGACGAGACCGTGGCGGTGATGATCGAGCTGGTGCAGGGCGAAGGGGGTGTGCAACCTTTCGAGAAGGGCCAGGTGCAGGATTTGGCGAAGTTTCTACGGTCGGAAGGATTGCTTCTGATCGTGGATGAGGTCCAAACGGGCGTCTATCGCACCGGAGAATTTCTCGCGTCGCAGCTCTACGGGATCGAGCCGGACGTGATCACCCTGGCCAAAGGGCTCGGCGGCGGCGTGCCCATCGGCGTGGCGATGACCCGGTTGAAGGAGATTTTCTCCCCCGGCGATCACGGCAGCACCTTCGGGGGCAATTACCTGAGCACCCGGGCGGGTCTGACGGTGCTTGAAGTGCTGGAGGCGGAGCAGGGCAGCGGAGCGCTGGCGGAGCGGATCGAACTCTTCAGCAGCTGGCTCGATCGTCTGGCGGAAAGTATGCCCGAGCTCTTCACCGAAGCGGTGGGGCTGGGGCTGATGCGGGGATTGCGCTGCGTCGATGCCAAAACCCAGGGAGCTATCCTCCAGGCCGCTTTCGACGAGCGTCTGATCGTGCTCAAAGCGGGGCGCAATACCGTCCGTTTCCTGCCGCCGCTGACCATCTCCCGGGACGAGATCGAGGAAGGATTCAAGCGATTTGAAAAAGCTCTGGCTACTCTCTAATCTTCTGCTGCTTCCCCTGGCGGCGGGGAGCGACCTGGAGAATTACCTATCGCAGGAGAAGAATCTCCTCTTCGATTATCAGCAGGAGATCAATCGTCTGCAAAGCTCCGTGCTGAGAAAAAGTTGGATCAATCCGATTCGGCTGAGCTACGCCGAAAGCACCAGCACCCAGCCCTGGAATCAAAATGTGACAGAGCGGACCTTCAGCGTGGGGATCGATCAGCCGATCTTCAAAAGCGGGGGAATCTACTATGCCATTCGTTATGCCAGCGTCCAGGAGGGGGCCAACCGTGCCCAGATCGCTCTGCAGCGTCGGCAATTGATCGTGCAGGCGATCGATACCCTTTTTCAGCTGAAAAAGAACCGGCTCCAGCAGAAGCAGCTCCGCCTCAAGATCCGCAACGACGAGATCGATATCCGGCGCAAGCGGGAGCAGTACGATGCGGGGATCCTCGACAGCAGCTTTCTCAACCAGGCGATTCTCCAGCGCAACCGGGATAAGACGACGCTCCTGGCGACCCAGCTTGCGGAACGCAATCTTCGCAACGCCTTTTCCCTCCTGAGCGACAAGCGTCCCGACCGTCTGCGCCTGCCGAAGCTGACGCTCATCAGAAAAGAGGAGTACCGCAAAAAAAACCTGGAGCTTGCCGTGCAAAAGATGCGGGTCAAGCAGAGCGAAGCCAACAGCAAGATGACCTGGGCCAAGTACCTTCCCACCCTGGCCCTCAACGCCAACTATTACGACACCCACTCCGACCGGCCCCTCCCGGGGATGCGAGACGACTATTACCGCTACGGTTTCCGTATCTCCATGCCGATCAACATCAACGCTCCCCAGGATATCGAGGCGAACCGGGTGGATTTCCTTCGCCAGGCGGTCCAGCTCCAGGATGATCGACGACGGGTGGAGAGCGAATATCGGCTGGTGATGGACACCTTGGCGATCATCGACAAAAAGATCGCTCTGGCACGCTCGGATGAGGAGCTCTACCGGGGATTGCTCCGAAGCACGAAAGAGCAGGCCTCCGCCGGGCAGAAAACCGCATCCGACGTGGAGATCATGCGCAACTCCATGCAGATCGCCCGTCTCGATGCCCGCATCTACGAGATCGAACGGCAGATCCAGCTGCTCAAACTCTACGCGAAGATGGGATCCGCGTCTCAAGGACGATAGTCGATGCGATTTAGTGAATATATGCAAGAGTGGCTCTACGGCGACGAGGGCTACTACCGCCGCTTTCACGACATCGGCAAAGGGGGCGACTTTTACACCGCCGTCAGCAGCAGCGCCTTTTTCGGCGCCTCCATCGCCCAGATGCTCTACCGCAAGATCGAAGCGGGGGAGTTTCCCCGCGACGGCTGGCTCGTGGAGATCGGTGCGCATCGGGGATACCTGCTGGCGGATATGATCCAGTGGCTCTATACCTGCGATCCTTCTTTGGTGGAGACGATGCACTTCGCTACGGTGGAGCGTCAAGAGCCGGTGCGCCGAGCCCAGCGGGAGTACTTCGCCGAGCGCTTCGGCAGCGGGGTGCGGCTGGAGCAGTTCGATTCCCTCGATTCGATGCGCGTACCCCACGCCTTTTTCGTCTCCAACGAAATCTTTGACGCATTTGCCTGCGAACTTTACCGGGACGGAACCCGCGCCGAAGTGAAAGATCATGCCGTCGAGTGGGTGGAGGCGGAGCCCGAATTGCAGGCTTTCGCCGAGCGCCATCGTCTCGTGCGAGGAGAGATCGCCGTCGGTTACGAAGCCTTCGCCCGGCGTGTCGCGCATGCCGCCGAGCGTTTGGAGTTCGTCTCCTTCGACTATGGAGAGAAATACGTGCGCAACGACTTCTCCATCCGCCTCTACCGAAAGCACGAAACCTTCCCCCTCTTCGACGAATCGGTGAAACTGGAAGAGTTCTACCGAGTTTCCGACATCACCTACGACGTCAATTTCGCCCATGTGATCGAAGCCTTCGAAGAGGCGGG
>CAYUXG010000106.1:0-4252 GCA_964448735.1 uncultured Nitratifractor sp.
GGTGGTAGAGGTCGCAGGTTCGAGTCCTGTCACTCCGACCATTTTCATTCTTCACCTTTCCAAACGTCTTCATATCTTGATTCTTCTATAATTTTTATATCGTTTCCAAACAAGATTGACGCATGGGATCTGCTCAAACGATTTTCTAAATGTAATAACGAAATTCCCGCATAGTGATCATTCAATCCGGTCTTCACAGGAGAGGGTGCGGTAGGCTCCGATCTTCGGATCGTAGATTCCTTTGCGTACGCTCATGCCATCACGGTCTACGTCGAAGAGCCAGAAGCACTCTCTTCCTTCCATGCTGACGCTTCCGGCGCAATAGAGATCGATGGAAAGCCCTTCGCTTCTCAGGTCGGTGCGGTAGCAGTGATGAATATGGCCGTTGAGGATGGCCCCTTTTTTGATCCGTCGGCAGATGCGCAGAAACTCGTCGGCGTTTTTCAGGCCGTGATGCGGGGTATCGGGGGAGCCGTCGGCCCGTCGGGCGGCGTAGTGGGTCATGACGAAGATCCAGCGATTTTGCAGACGGGAGTCTTGGAGGATTCGATCGAGGGCCTCGAGCTGTCGGGGGGGAATATGGCCGTCGGAGCGCCAGGGGAGGGGGTTGGGTTTGGCGCTGTTGACTCCGACGACGGCCAGATCGTCTCCGAAAAGTCGGACGAAGGGCCAGGGACCGTCCACGGCATACTGGGGCCAATCGCTTTGCATGTAGCGTCCGAAAAATTCGTTGAAGGCGTCGCTGTGGATCACGTCGTGGGCGTAGATGTCGTGGTTTCCCGGCAGCGCGATGAATCGCTCAGGCGGCTGGGCGAGGGGGGCGATGAGCTCGGCGGCCTCTTCGATCTCGGCCTTGAGCCCCAGGGCGGTGAAATCTCCGGTGCAGAGGACCAGATCGACTCCCTGTTCCTCTTTGAAACGGGCGAGTTTGAGGATCTTTTCATCGGCTTCGTCGAAATAGCGTCCCCGTCCTCCCAGGAGATTCAGAGCTCCGACGGCCCGTTTGCCGAACCATTTTCGCAGAGGCATCGTTCGCAAAGAGAGGTCGAAATGGGGGTCGCTGCAGTGAAGGATGCGCATGGTCAGTTTCCCGAAAGCATAGGGCAGGTGTCGGGAAGGATGAGCCCCAACTTTTTGGAATGGATACGAAAGTGAAAGCTTTCGGCTTCGTAGGGTTCTCCGTCGAGATTGATACGCCGAGGCTCGCTCTCGGGGAAAAATTCTACTTCGGGAACCCGGAGAATCTTTTTGAAAGGCAGGGATCCAAAGAGCGTCTCGGAAGGGGAGAGATATTCGCTGGGCAGATCGATGGGATCCAAGGTGAAAAGCACCAGATCCAGTAGGCCGTCGTCGATGTACGCCTGGGGGGATAGGATCATGCCGCCCCCGGCCTGGCGTCCGTTGCAAACCGCCGTGGCGAAAGAACTCCCTTCGAACTGATGTTTGCCGATACGCATCCGCCCTCGAAAGGGAGCGAAACTGAAGAGTTTGAGGATCCCCGTCAGAGCGTAGGCGCTGCCTCCAAGGATATTTTTGAGTTCGGGTGGGGTCTGGGTGGTGATCTGGGCTCCGAAACCGGCGCTTGCGACATTGAGGAAATATCGCTCGTTGACCTCCGCTACGTCCACTGCTACGGCACGGCCGTTGATCGCCATGAGGAGAGCTTCGTAAGGATCGAGGGGAATCTCCGCTGCCGTGGCGAAGTCGTTGGCGGTGCCCAGAGGAAGGATCGCCAGTTCGGGGCGTTTTTCGAGAGGGAAGTGCATTAGGGCGTTGAGAATCTGATGGATTGTGCCGTCGCCTCCGCCCGCGACGATCCGTTCGATGCCGTGCTCCACCGCTTCCTGCACGAGATGGGGAATATCCTCGGGGAGGTAGGCCAGTCGAACATCGAGGGCAAAGAAATGGTGCTGCCGGATGGTGGTGATCGCCTCGTGAAGGTCGGGACGGGCGGCTTTGAGTGCATGGACGATGAGACGGATTTTGGTCATCGAAAGCTCCCTTGGGGTTTGACTACGGATTCTATCATATTCGATACTTCTCGGTGATCTTTGCGAAGGAGAAAAAGAGAAAATCAGAAAGTGCCCCGGTCTCCCGGGGCAAAAGGAGAAATGAATCCATTAAAAGGAGGGAGAAATGAATTCGATGGTTGGTTCTTGGGTAGTGGCTTCTTTGTCGGTGGTTAGCCGACACTGAAAGTGTATCCCCCAAAGTATAACCGAAGTTAAACGAGAAACTTTTTCCTTAATTTTTTTCCTTCGTTTTTTTCAAGATCCTCTCCAGAAAGAGATCGATGTAGGGAGTCGCAGCGGGGAGAAGCTGCGATCCGTGGCCGTTTCCGGGAAGGATCAGCAGAGTGGGACGCATCGCTTTGCTTTCGTAGGTAAGGGCGGTTTTTTTGGCGAAATCTCGCTGGGAGCTGACAATGAGCCAGGGAACGTCGCTGTTTTCCACTGCATCGGCTGTATCTTCGGCATAGGTTTTGCGCGCAGCGGCGGGCGAGAGGGTGACAACCGCTCGAGGTTCGTAATCGAGCATCAGCGGGATCAGCGCCCCTCCTCCCAGGGAAGAGCCGAAAAAGAGAGGAGACTCCAGAGTGAGATCTTTGCGCTTTTGCAGAAGCTCCATCCAACGGTTCAGATCGTCGGGGATTTTTTCTAGAGAAGCTTCGGGTTTGGGGTGACCGAAGTCTTTCCTCGTGATGAGCACCCTTTTCCCCTTTTTCTCCGTGGAGGCACCGTGCGCTCGAAGATCGACGGCGAAGGTGGCGTATCCGAGCGTATGCAGTTTGGCCGCAGTTTTGTCCCACATCCGGTGATCGGAGGCGTACTCATGGACTAGAAGCGCCAGGGGTACGGGCTTTTTCGCTTTGTCGGGAAGTTCCAGCCATCCTTTGAGGGTGAAGCCGTCGGGGGTTTTGAGGGTCAAGACTTCCGTTTTGGCGAAGGTCAGGGTGGTAAAGCCCAGTAGCAGGGCCCAGATTAGACGTTTCATCGTAGCTCCTTGATCGATCGGTGATCGGTGTAATGGAAAATTATACTCAAATGCCTTCGACGGAGTGTGGACTTCGCCGCTATGGTAGAATCCTTTTCAAAAAAGGATGCATAAGATGAGTGCCAAAGAGAAATTGAAAAATCTGCTCTCCAATGAGCTGATGCCCGATCTGGAAGAGGCGATCGACGAAATCTTCGCGATGGTGGAGAAAGAGAAGATGATCTCCCTCGCCGACAGAGAAGAGCTCGAAGAGATGCAGGAGATGCACAAAGAGTGCCGGGAGATCCTCATCGAAATCGAGAGCGGCGAAATGGACGAGGCCGAAGCCGCCGAGCTTCTCGAAGATCTGGTGGAGGTCAAGAGCGAGGATAGCTGAGACCGATTCCATGTCTCGCTTTGAGGAGAAGCCGGTACAGAGCTTCGAAGGATTTACCCCTCGCGCCGCCTTGGCCACTGCGCTGATCTTTGGCCTGTTTCTTGCCCTATTTCCTCTCTACGCGCCCTTTGCCGGGCATCCAAGGCACGATGGGGCACTTGCCATTCCGTTCACTCTCTTTTTCTTTGTGGCCAATCAGACCTTGGGAATGATTCACGAAGCAGGGCACGGGGTTTGCTATTTGTTGCCATGTCCCCAATGGGTGATGATTGCGATGGGAACGGTCTTTCAACTTGCTTTTCCTCTAGGGGTGGCGTGGTATTTTCGACGACGCGGCAATGCGATGGGTTGGTGGATCGGGATCTTTTTTACAGGATTTTCTCTACGATATACCGCTTGGTATATCTCGACGGTGGATAGAGGTCCCAGAGTCTCGGCTTCCGAGAGTTTTCTGGGGGTCGACGGATTGCATGATTTTTATTATCTTCTCGATAGCGTCGGTCTGAGGGAGGCTTATCTTTCTCTCTCCTTTGGGGTAACGATAGCCGCCTATGCCCTGATGCTCTGGGCGGTAGGGGGAATGTTTGCTTACGCTTTTTCTTTGAGAAAGAAACGTTGAGGTAGCGTAAAGATATTCATACCGAAGTGACACTCTTTATCGTTCTAACCCAGGAGATTTTAGGGAATGTAGCGTCGGATAGTCGGATAGAGGGATCGATATACTCCTGGTTTGCTGGCAGAAGCCTCGATCCGTGGCCGCTGCCGCGGGAAGCACCAGGAGAGTCGGCCTCATGCCTTTTTACCGCTTAACGCTTCAGTGTTATTCTACCGTCACCGATTTGGCCAGGTTGCGGGGCATATCCACGTCGTTGCCCAGGCGGA
>CAYUXG010000107.1:0-4233 GCA_964448735.1 uncultured Nitratifractor sp.
AAAAGACCACCCGTTTCTGGATGGGCCTCCTGGCGATCAACTTCGCCATCGGCCTAGCCACCGGAATCATCATGGAGTTCGAGTTTGGGACCAACTGGTCCAACTACTCCTGGATCGTCGGCGACATCTTCGGTGCGCCTCTGGCGATCGAGGGGCTGATGGCCTTTTTTATGGAATCGACCTTCTTCGCCGTGATGTTTTTCGGATGGGACAAGGTCAGTAAACGCTTTCACCTTCTTTCGACCTGGCTGGTGGCGATCGGATCGAACCTTTCGGCACTTTGGATTCTGGTGGCCAACGGCTGGATGCAGCATCCCGTGGGGATGCACTTCAATCCCGATACCGCCCGCAACGAAATGAGCGATTTCTGGGCGGTGCTCTTCAATCCCAACGCCTACAGCAAATTCCTCCATACCATCAGCAGCGGCTACGTGCTGGCATCCCTCTTCGTCATTGCCGTTTCGAGCTGGTATCTGCTGAGAAAGCGGGAGATCCAGTTCGCCCGTCGCTCCATCGTCGTCGCCGCGAGCTTTGGGTTGATCGTTTCGCTTTTCAACCTCACCACGGGGGACGACTCGGCGCGGCACGTGGCCCAGGATCAGCCCATGAAACTGGCGGCGATGGAGGGACTCTATCGTGGGGCTCCCGGCGCGGAGATCGTCACCTTCGGTATCCTCAATCCCAAGAAGAAGCTGGGCGACGATCAAAAACCTTTCCTCTTCAAAGTAGCGATCCCCGACGGTCTTTCGGTGTTGAGTTATCACCGCCTCGACGCCTACATCCCCGGCATCTACGAACTGGTCTACGGAGACAAGACCCACCATATCATGAGTGCCAAGGAGAAGATGGCCCGAGGACGTAAAGCCGTCGCCGCGCTTTCGGCTTACAAAGAGGCCAAGGCCTCTGGAGATCAGGCGGCGAAAGAGAAGGCGCTGAAACAGTTCGAAGCCAACAGCGCCTATTTGGGGTATGGATACCTCCAAAAGCCGGAGCAGGTGGTTCCCAACGTGCCCTTGACCTTCTATGCTTTCCATACGATGGTGGGATTTGGGACTTGGTTTATCCTCCTTTTTGTCATCGTCCTCTACCTCTCCATGACCAACGGGCTCCAGCGTAAGCGTTGGGTGCTCTGGGCGGGCTTGCTTAGCCTGCCGATGGGCTACATCGCCCAGGAGGCGGGATGGATCGTGGCCGAAGCCGGCCGGCAGCCCTGGGCGATCCAGGATATGCTGCCGGTGGGGATGGCGACCTCCAATATCGCCACCCATTCGGTGATGCTGACCTTCTGGATGTTCGCCGTGCTCTTCACGGCGCTGCTGATCGCGGAAGTGAAGATCATGACGACGCAGATCAAAATCGGACCCGAAGGAGAAGACCATGTTTAATTCACTTTCCTACGACGCGCTGCAGCACTACTGGTGGTTTCTCGTCGGCGTGCTTGGAGCGCTTTTCGTCTTTATGACCTTTGTGCAAGGAGGCCAGACGCTTCTGTGGAGTCTGGGAAAAACCGAAGCCAAAAGGGACTTGATCGTCAATGTCCTGGGCCGGAAATGGGAATTGACCTTCACCTCGCTGGTGATGTTCGGCGGCGCGCTTTTCGCCGCCTTTCCGCTCTTTTACGCCACCAGTTTCGGCGGGGCCTATTATGTCTGGATGGCGATTTTGTTTTGTTTCATCATCCAGGCGGTGGCGTATGAATATCGCAACAAACCCAACAACTTTTTCGGCAAGCGAACCTACGAAATCTTTCTCTTTATCAACGGCTCTTTGGGAATCATCCTGATCGGCACGGCACTGGGGACCCTCTTTACCGGCGGGAACTTCGTGGTCAATTCGATGCACCTTTCCCATTGGACCAAAGCCAGCTATGGGCTCGAAGCGGTGCTGAACTTTTTCAACGTGGCCTTCGGATTGATGCTCTTCTTCCTGGCCCGACTGCTGGCGGCGCTCTACTTGATCGACACCGTCGACGACGAGGAGATCACGGAGCGTGCGAAAACCGTTTTGCGCTACGAAACTTGGATCTTTTTGCTGCTCTTCGTCTACGTCACGGGAGCGATCCTGACGATGAAGGGTTACGGATACGATCCTCAAAGCGGCAAAGTCTTCGTGGAGGCGGGGAAATATCTGCACAACTTTGAACAGATGCCTCTCGTGGCCGCCGGCTTCGTTCTGGGGGCGATCCTGCTCCTGGCGGGGATCGCCGTCGATCTCTTCGGGCGTAGCGACAAAGGGATCTGGCCCGCGGGGGTGGGAGTGGTGCTGGTGGTGCTTTCGCTCTTTTTGATCCTGGGATATAACGATACGGCCTACTATCCCTCTCTGGTCGATCCGCAAAGCTCCCTGACCATCGCCAACAGCTCGGGCAGCCGATACACCCTGATGGCGATGGGGTACGTTTCATTGATGGTGCCCTTCGTTTTGGCATACATCGCAGCGGTGTGGCGAGCGATGACCCGTCACAAAATGAGTGTGGACGAGGTCGAGAACGACCCCCACCATTATTGAAAAAAGGAGAATCGATGTCCACGACGACCGATGCTTTGATCTGGTATGCAGCATGGCCGGTGCTGATCTACGTCGCTTACCGCTTCGTACTGCTCAACATTCAACACCACGGCAATATGGAACGACTCGAAGAGTTGGATCGACGATGCGCTTCCGTCGATGCGGAGCGCTCCGAAGCGATAGAAAAGAAGGCTTGAAAGCCTAATTCCCTCCCCAAAGCACCCGGATTCCCGAAACGAGAAACTGTGCGGCGATGGCGCCGACGACCAACCCCATAATCCGGGTGAGAATCTTCATCCCCGTCACACCCAGGAGCCGGTTGATCGCTCCGGCATAGCGCAAAGAGAAGTAGACACATGCGGCCGATGCGAGCAGTGCAACGCTGACAAGCAGGTAGCTTTCGACGGCGTTGTGGAGCTCGGACTGATGGTTGTGGTTCAGGACTACGATGGTGGCGATGACCCCCGGGCCGAAGAGGATGGGGATCCCCAGGGGGACGATGGAGATATCCTCATTCTCCTCGACGCGGCTCTGTGCCTCCTCTTTCTCCTCCGGCGTGTGGCGCGCTTTGCTGGGTTGGCCGTAGGCCATGTTGATCGCGATCATCATCAGAATCACTCCGCCGATCACTTTGATAGAGGGAACGTTGATGCCAAAGAGCTTGAAGAGAAATTCCCCCGTATAGAGGGTCACGAGTCCGGCGATCACGATGGTCAAGGTGGCACGCCAAGCGATGGGTCGGATCACTCCCGGCGTCGGTGCCGTGATCATCCCCAACATGATGCTAGCGGCGGCAAGCGGGTTGAGAATCGTCACCAGTGCGATGGTGTCGTGGAGAAAAAGATTGCCGATTTGCAGAAAATCCATAGTTTGAGGCTCCTCTTTTTTGGGAAGTATAGCGCGATTTCAGCAATCGAAGAGCGTGCCGAGTAGGGAGTTGGCTAGTGCGGTAATCGAATGGGGGGATTTCGTGGAAGGATTGGATGGAGGCGGTATGCCTCCGGGGAAAGGGCGTCAATCGCTGGAGTTTTGATCCAGTCGGTCGAGCTCTTTTTGTGCCCACTCTTTGATGAAGGCTCGATCCTCTTTGCTTAGGCGTGCATTTTTGTGGATCCAGATGTAATCCTCCGGCGGCATTTTCCAGTCGATCGACTTGATGATGCCTTTGTAGAGTTTGATCCTCTTCGCTCGGTCGTATCGGTTCCAGATGGAGAAGTTGAGCCAGTTGCGTCCGTCGCGGACGTGACTGCGTACTTCCCAGGAGACGGGGGCGATATGGCTGTACCAGGGCCAAACCGTATGGTTGGAGTGGCAGTCGTAGCAGGAGCGCTTGAGGATCGCCATGACCTTGGGCGGTGCCTGGATCTCGTCCGCCGGCGTCGCCTTGGGTGCGGGCGGCACGTCGATGCGGATGAACTGGATCAGCCCGAAACCGACAAGTAGCCAGAATATGGCGATCTTGAGGGCTTTCATGCCTCTTTGTCCTTGCCTAGGATCGTGCATTGTCCGGTCAGCGCACAGGCGGGGCAGAGGCCGATGATCCCGGCGACGAGGGGGAGGATCCCCAGATAGAACCATTTGATTCCGGTGTAGAATCCGATGCCGATGAGCACCAGGCCTAGGACGATCCGAAAGGGGCGGCAGAATTTGGCCATTTTCTTCGCATTGATTGCCATAAGATTCCTTTGTTTCGAAATTATGAGAAAGATTCGATGAAACTATAGC
>CAYUXG010000108.1:0-4059 GCA_964448735.1 uncultured Nitratifractor sp.
ATGTTGGCTTGGGCCCTTGCGAGGACGGCTTTGCAATCGTCGCTGAGGTGGCGCAGGGTCAATTTTTTGCCCGCTTTGGCGTACTTTTCCGTGATCTTTTCGATCGCTTCGACGCCGGAGGAGTCCATCACCCGCGTATTTTTGAAATCGACGACGACCACCTGAGGATCCTCCTGCACGTCGAAGACGTCATGGAAGGATTGGACCGATCCGAAGAAGAGAGGGCCGGAGAGTTCGTAGAGTTTGGCATGGCGACCCAGGGGGCGGCTGTGCGCGACGATGCGGGCGTGCTTCCAGGCAAAGACCAGGGCGGAGATGACGACTCCGAGGATCACCGCCACGGCCAGATCGAAGAAGATGGTGACGACGGTGACGACCAGCATGACGAAGGCGTCCTCCTTGGGCATCTTTTTCAAATGTCCGAAGCTGCTCCATTCGAAGGTCCCGATACTCACCATGAACATGATGCCGACCAAGACGCCGACGGGGATGATGTTGAGTAGATCGGTCAGGGAAGCGACCAGGACCATGAGGCCGATGGCCGCGGTAGCGGAAGAGAGCCGTCCCAGGCCTCCGGAGCTGAAGTTGATGATCGATTGTCCGATCATGGCGCAGCCGGGCATGGCACCGAAGAAACCGCAGGTGACGTTGCCCACTCCCTGGGCGATGCACTCTTTGTTGCCGCTGCCGCGGGTACCGCTCATCTCGTCCAGGACCGCCAGGGTCAGGAGTGACTCGATGAGGCCCACGAGAGCGACGATCAGGGCGTAGGGGGCGACCATTTCCAAAGCCTGCCAGCTAAAAAGGGTAGGAGGAACATGGAAGCTGGGAAGCTGACCCTTGAAGGCGCCCAGATCGGCCAGATCGCCGATGAGGAGAGTGTGGATATGCCCGAAATAGACCAGCAGCGTCATGAGAACGATCGCCACCAGTCCGGCGGGGACTGCTTTGGTCTTTTTGGGGAGGAAGTACATGATCGCCATGGTTGCGGCGACGATCGCCCCCATGACCCAGTTTTGGCCGTGGAAAAACTTGAACTGGGCCATGGCGATGACGATGGCGAGGCCGTTGACGAAACCGTAGATCGCGGGCAGGGGGACGAGGCGGATGAATTTGCCGAAGCGGAGCACGCCGAAGAGGATCTGAATTACCCCGGCGAGGATGGCGGCGAGAAAGATGTACTGCAAAACGCCGATGGCGAGGGCATCACCGCTCAAGCCGCCGTGACGGAGCATGAGAGCCGCTTCGGTGGCCAGCCCCACCAGCACCACCGCCACGGAGCCCGTTGCCCCGCTGATCATGCCGGGTTTGCCTCCGATGAGGGCGGTCACCAGCCCCAGGATGAAGGCGGTGTAGAGCCCGATGATGGGGTTGATGCCGACGATGAAAGAGAAAGCGATCGCTTCGGGCACCAGGGCTACGGCGACGACCAGGCCGGAGAGAATGTCGTTTTTGAAATTGTCCGAGCTGTAATTTTTGAGGGTGAACATGGGTTTCCTGAAGTGAAAAAAGTTCGGGATTTTAGCATATTGGAGGAGGCATCGGGCTTAGGATAAGGGTGTGATATAATCGATGAGAATAGAAAAAGATTCGATTTAATGAAGGAGAGAAAATGGAGAAAAAAACGGTGACGATCCGCGACAATCGCGACGGCAGGGAATTTGAGTATCCGATTTTGGAAGGGACCCGCGGGCCGGCGGCGATCGATATGCGTAGTTTCTATAAAGACAGCGGAATGTTCAGCTACGATCCGGGCTTCACCTCCACGGCGAGCTGCCGCTCCGCGATCACTTTCATCGACGGGGAGAAAGGGGAGCTACGCTATCGGGGCATCCCCATCGAAGAGTTGGCGAGCGGGCACGACTACATCGAAGTGTGCCATTTGCTGCTGGAGGGGGATCTTCCCGACGAGGAGAAGCGGGTCGCTTTCGACCTGGAGCTGCGTCACCGGGCTTTTCTCCCCGAGAGTCAGGTGGGGATTTTCAAGCTGGCTCCGGACAATGCCCACCCCATGTCGCTGCTTAGCGCAGCGGTGACGGGGCTCTCTGCCTTTTACTATGAGCACTTGAAGCTTGAGAGCGACGAGGATTATCGGGAGATGGCCCACCGGATCATCGCCAAAATGCCCACCATCGCCGCCTTCGCCTATCGCCGGAGTATCGGAGCGACCTTCATCTACCCCGACATCGACCGGAGCTTCACCGAAAATTTCCTCTACATGCTCCGGGCCTACCCCGGAGGGAAGATGCACCGGGATCCGGGAGGAAACCGGAGGATCAAACCCATCGAAGTGAAAGCGCTGGATACGATCTTCACGCTCCATGCAGACCATGAACAGAATGCTTCGACCACGGTCGTGCGGGGTGTCGCCTCCACCGGAGCCCATCCTTATGTGGCGATCTCCTCGGGGATTTCGGCGCTTTGGGGCCGCGCCCATGGAGGAGCCAACGAGTCTGTGATCGAACAGTTGCGGATGATCGGAAGCGTGGAGAACGTGGACAAATATATCGCCCGGGCCAAAGATCCCGACGATCCCTTCCGCCTCATGGGCTTCGGCCACCGGGTCTACAAAAACTTCGACCCCCGTGCCCGCATCCTCAAAGGGCTTCAGGATCAACTGCGCGAAGAGCTGGATCTGGATACGGAGCTGATGCGCATCGCTCGGAGAATCGAAGAGATCGCCCTGAGCGACGATTACTTCATCCAACGCAAACTCTACCCCAACATCGACTTCTACTCCGGCATCATCCTGACGGCCCTGGGGCTGCCCCGGTCGATGTTTACCCCGATCTTCGTGATCGGCCGGACGGTAGGCTGGATTACCCAGTGGATCGAGTTCAAAAAAGATCCCGAGAGCAAAATCGCCCGACCCCGCCAACTCTACGTGGGGAAATAGCGCTCCTTGGATCGCAGTTGATTCCGGGAGAAACCTCTCCCGCCCCTGACGGGTTGAAAAGAAATCGCTGGAATAATAAAAAGGAGAGAAGAGAAAGGCAGGCTTTCTCTTTCTGGAGCTTAGTTCTGAGGTGACTCTTCCTCTCCGAGGTTTCCTTCGGTACAGAGGATCACATCGGTGGTCTTGTCGTGCTTCTGGACGCAGTCGTTGGTGACTTTGAGGTAGTTGATCTCTTGCGTCAGTGACTGGAGGACCTGTGCTCGCTTCACATCGTCGAATTTCTTGAAATTGAAATTCTCCGTACGATCCCCCAGCTCTTCGTCGATACGATTGACCGGATCGATGCATTTCTTGGCTTCTTTTCCGCTTTTGGCCTTTTCGATGCACTCTTTGGCCCCCTGAAGGGCGACGAGCAGCTTGGGAAGCAAGCGTTTTTGCTTTTTGAGATAGCGTGCTCCCAGGGTGTTGATGACCGCCTTTTCCTGCTCGGGAGTGAGGGTCGAATTCTCATCGTTCGGATTGATGCCCAGGCTTTTCATCTTAGCGCGCAGATCATGGATTGAAGCGATGTAGTCTTCGGTCCGGGTCTCTGCGGCGGCATTGGAGGTGTAATCCTCGTCCACGACGACGGGGAATTTCGGAAGGGCGAATTCCCTGTCGGGAACCGGTTTGTTCAGCACGACCTGCACGGCTTTGCGTTCACTGTGAAAACCCGGTCCGTCGATGGTGATTTTCAGAGGGATGCCTTTATAGAGGCAGATTTTTTGATCTTTGACTTTCCAGATTTGGCAGGGGAAGCCGGCGACGGTGTCGTTGCCGTCTTTGATCCCTTTCATCTCTTTGATCAGTTCGATGCTTTCGTTGGAGAGATCTTCGCCCTGGGCGATGGAGAGATCCAGGGAACGGTCCCGGGTTTTGTAGATCGTGTGATCGTCGTAATCCACGGTGTAGATGGTACCGTTGTCGGTCATGTTCATGGAGTGACGATCGTGCGTTTCGTTGTAATCTCCCGTCTGGACCTCTGTGGCATCCTCCTCTTTGAGCTCTCTCGCCCCCCAGCGGTCGAAGACCAGCCGTGCGATTCCCGTGGTATGGGTCGTAAAATTGTTGGAGACGCCGGTGGTATTGATATCGTAGTAGATGATCCCCGACTTGACGGGATA
>CAYUXG010000109.1:0-4051 GCA_964448735.1 uncultured Nitratifractor sp.
AAGATATCGGCCGGATCCTTTCGCGGATGCTCAAGCTTCCCCCTGCCACGCTGGAAGAGGACGATACGGAGCGGCTGAAACTCCTGGAGGAGCGCTTGAAGGAGCGGATCGTAGGGCAAGAGGAGGCGATTTTGCAGCTTAGCCGCGCCATCAAGCGCTCCTATGCCGGGCTCAACCGCCCCGATGCCCCCATCGGCAGCTTCCTTTTCGTCGGTCCTACCGGCGTGGGAAAGACTGCGCTGGCCCGGGCCCTGGCCGAGACGCTCGGAGTGCATTTCGAGCGGCTGGATATGAGCGAATATATGGAGAAACACGCCGTCAGCCGTCTCATCGGGGCCCCTCCGGGATACGTGGGCTTCGAGCAGGGCGGATTGCTGACGGAGATGATCAAAAAGCATCCCCATACCGTGCTCTTGCTCGATGAGATCGAAAAGGCGCATCCGGATATCATGAACATTTTGCTGCAGGTGATGGACGATGCCAAACTCACCGACAACAACGGCATAGTGAGCGACTTTAAAAACGTCATTTTGATTATGACCTCCAATCTGGGGACCAAAGAGCCGGGCGTCATGGGCTTCGCCAAGGAAGAGGGGGTCAAAACCGAGCGGGCGATGCGGGAGTTTTTCTCCCCCGAATTCCGCAACCGCCTCAGCGCTACGGTGGAGTTCGAACCCCTGGATCTGGAGAGTCTCGCCCGAATCGTCCGGATCGAGATCGCGGAGCTCAACGAACAGCTCGCCGAGAAGGGGGTCCGAATCAAAGTGGGCAAAGAGGCCAGACGCTACATCGCCGAGCGCAGCCGAAGCGACGAGTTCGGCGCCCGGGAGATCGCCCGGGTGATCGACGAAGAGATCAAAGAGCCGCTGACCGACGAAATCCTCTTCGGGCGGCTCAAAAAAGGAGGCAAAGTCAAGATTGACCTGGAGGGAGATCGCCTGCTCTTTCGTTATCCCGGAGAGGAAGCTTGAGTTTCAAGAACCCCTCCGTCTCCTCCTTGCAGAGGGATGGATAGATGGCCTCTATTTTCGACGAAGATTACCTGATCGAACCCCTCAGCCGCTACTCCCACAGCTTCCCCGATCCCCGCTTCGCACCGAGGGAGGGGTTGCTCGCCTATGGAGGGGACCTCCATCCCGACCGGATTCTCAGTGCCTACCGGCGGGGGATCTTTCCCTGGTACAGCCCCGGCGATCCGATTCTGTGGTGGTCTCCCGATCCCCGTCTCGTGCTCTACCCCGAGGCATTGAAACTCAGCCGTTCCTTTCGCAGGGTGCTCCGAAATCACCCCTATGAAGTTCGATTCGATACCCGTTTTCGCAAGATCATCGATCTTTGCGGCGATACGCCCCGCCCGGGACAAGAGGGAACGTGGCTGACGCAGGAGATGCGTGATGCCTACAGCGAATTGCACGATCGGGGTTTTGCCCACAGCGTGGAAGTTTTTATGGAGGGGGAGCTCGCCGGCGGGCTCTACGGGATTGCCATGGGGGGTGTTTTCTTCGGGGAATCGATGGTTTCCCTTCGCCCCAATGCCTCGAAAATCGCCCTCAAAGCCCTAAGTGACGTTTCAAGAGAAAAGGGTTATGATTTGATTGACTGCCAGGTCGTTACCGACCATCTTGTCGGGCTTGGAGCGACGCCGATTTCCAGAGATCGTTTTTTGGAAGAGTTGGAGCATGCCCTGTGCCGAGGCGGAGATGTAGGGAGCTGGTCAAATCTCAAATGGGAGTATGGCGATGATCGATGACAATATGGTCTTTTCCCTCTGGCTCGATTTCATCGAGCGTGATTTTCTGAAAGAGCAGTTCGTGGAGCTGGTGGAGGAACGCGTGATCAACGGCGCGACGAGCAACCCTTCCATCTTCGCCCAAGCAATCACGACTTCTCCTGCCTATCGAGAGGCATTGAAGAGTCTCTCCGGAAAAACTCCCAAAGAGAAGTACGAAGCACTCGCCGTGGAGGATATCAAAAACGCGGCAATCATTCTCCGTGGAGTCTATGATGAGGGGAGCGAAGGGTACATCAGTATCGAGGTGGATCCTTTTTTGGCCCATGACACTCAAGCGACGGTAGAGGAGGGGCGTCGTCTCTTCAAAACCATCGACGAGCCCAATGTCATGATCAAGGTTCCGGCTACGGATGCAGGCTACGAAGCAATGCACCTGCTCCTGAGTGACGGGATCCCCGTCAATGCCACGCTGGTCTTTTCTCCCGAGCAGGCGCGCCGCTGTCTGGATGCGATGAAGCAGGGGATCGACGAATTCGAAAATACCGGCGGGGAGCGAGTCGAAGCGGTGGTCAGCGTCTTCGTCAGCCGCTTCGACCGGATGCTCGACGAGACCTTGGCTTCCAAAGGGCTGCCCACGGCGCGGACCGGGATCATGAACGCCGCGAAAGTCTACAATCTGGTCCAGGCGAACGAAACTCCCTGCGTTCGGACCCTTTTCGCCAGTACTAGTGTCAAAAGCGACGATCTTCCGGCAGACTACTACATTCGGGAACTCTACGGACCGCATTGCGTCAATACCGCTCCCTTACACACGATTCGAGCTTTCGAAGCCGGAGCCGCTCCGAAACCGACGCTCCCGATTCCCGACGAGGAGATCGAGGGCTACTTTAGCAGGCTCCGTGAGCAGGGAATCGTGATGGAAGAGGTCTACGATCGGCTCATGCAGGAGGGATTGAAAGCTTTTGAAGAGGCTTTCAGCGGGATGCTGGAGAAGCTTCGATGAAGGAGAAACTCAATCTCTATCTCAAAACCCTGGTCGCCAACAAGGGAAGCGACCTTCATATCAAATCGGGGGTCGTGGCGCGAGTCCGGGTCAACGGCGTACTGAAAAAGCTAGGGAAAGAGGTACTCCCCGCCGATGCGGTCAAGTTGCTTGTCAAAGAGATCACCACGGCAGAGCAGTATATGCAACTCAAAGAGGAGAAGTCCTTGGACTTCGCTTATGTACTGGATGAACAGAGTCGTTTTCGGGTGAACGTTTTTTATCAGATGGATGGGCTTAGTGCCGTTTTTCGTCTGATTCCCGCCAAGATTCCTAGTATCGACGAGCTTCGCCTTCCCCAGGTGATCAAAGATTTCGCCGACATCCCCCGGGGGTTGGTGCTGGTTACCGGCGTAACCGGTTCGGGAAAATCCACGACGCTTGCGGCGATCCTCGACCGGATCAACGAGACGTACTACAAACATATCATCACCCTTGAAGATCCGATCGAATTTGTGCACCATGATAAAAAATGTCTGATCAACCAGCGAGCCATCGGCCAGGATTCCAATACCTTCGGAGATGCGCTTCCCGCCGCGTTGCGGGAGGACCCGGACATTATTCTCGTGGGAGAGATGCGGGATACCGAAACCGTGGACCTGGCCTTGCATGCCGCCAATACCGGACACCTGGTCTTCTCAACGCTTCATACCCTGGATGCGAAAGAGACGATCAATCGGGTTGTGGGCATGTTTCCCGAGGAGGAACAAAACCGCATTCGCCTCTCTTTGTCATCGGTCATCGGAGGGATTATCTCTCAGCGTCTGGTTCCGACGATCGAAGGAGGGCGAATCGCCGCTACGGAGGTCATGGTCAAAACGGCTAGAATTACGGAATTGATCGCCGAAAACCGGGACTTTGAAATCCCCGATGCGATCGCAGAAGGAAAGGAGATTTACCGGTCCCATACCTTCGATCAGCATCTCTATGAGCTGGTCGTCGACGGCATCATTACGCAGGAGGTCGCGATGGAAAATGCAAGTTCCCCCTCCGATCTCAAGCTTCAGCTCGAAGGGATTGGAAAGGCTACGTCGAAAAGTGTCCAAAAAAGTCTGGAAAAGGAGATTCAAGCTACTCCCCACTTGGATGTCTACGCCTTCAAAGAGGAGGAGGATTCCCTGCATTGAATGCAATCGAGAGGAAGAAAGCCGGTAGTTCAACTGCTTTTTAGAAAAATGCTGATAGAATTCCGCCTTATTTTACACAAAGGACCAATCCATGCTGCAAGGAATGATTAGAGAGAGTATCGGAAAGAGCAACGCCAAGAAGCTCAAACG
>CAYUXG010000110.1:0-3998 GCA_964448735.1 uncultured Nitratifractor sp.
GGACCATAGGCGGTGAAACTCCTCCGTCAATCCTTCCCGATCCAGAAGAATCTCGATCATCTCCCGCACCGCACCCCGGCCACCGGGACGGTTGAGCACCACATCCACGTGTCTGCGTATCCATTCCACTCCGTCGGCGGGGGTGAAAGCCAGAGCCGCCTCTTTCAGCATGGCGTAATCGTTGAGATCGTCCCCGATCACCGCCAGGTTCTCCGGCGCAAGATCCAAAGAGTTCAGCAATTCATGGAGTTTCTCTCCCTTGTTTCGGACTCCCTGGTAGTAGTGTTCGATTCCCAGCTCCCGGGCCCTGCGCTCCACAATGGCGGAGCTGCGCCCCGTGATGATCGCCGCGTGACGCCCCATGCGGATCCAGCTGGCGATCGCCAGGCCGTCTTTGACGTCGAAGGATTTGAGCTCATCCCCCTTTTCGCTGTAGGTGATACGACCGTCGGTCAGACAGCCGTCCACATCCATCACGATCAGTTCGATCGCCATATTTAGAGCACTCCTTTGGTACTGGGAATGCCGATGCGCTCGTTGGGAGTGACCGCCCGACGAAGCGCAAGAGCCAACGCTTTGAAGGAAGCTTCGATGAGATGGTGGCGGTTGCGGCCTCTTCGGGCTACCAGGTGGAGGGTCAGGGGCATATTGAACGCCAGCGCGCGGAAAAACTCCTCCACCAGCTCCGTATCGAACTCGCCCACTTTCCCCTCCACGGGAAGTTCAAAGACCAAATAGGGGCGGTGGCTCAGATCGATGTCGCACTCTACCGCCGCTTCGTCCATCACCACCGTGGCATTGCCGAAGCGCTCCAATCCCTGCACCGGATAGACCGCTTCCCCCAGAAGCTGTCCCAGGACGATCCCCACGTCTTCCACGCTATGGTGGGCATCGATGTGCAGGTCCCCTTTGCAACTGATCTCCAGGTCGATCAGGGCATGGCGGGCGAAGGATTCGAGCATATGGTCGAAAAATCCCACCCCCGTATCGATGCTTGATTCCCCTTTGCCGTAGAGGTTGAGCGCCACGTAGATTTCGGTCTCTTTGGTCGTCCGACGTTTCTCTTTCATGCTGGCTCCTTGCGTCGTACTCAGGGACGGATCAGGAATCCTCCCTCGATGTCGTTGCGGTCGATGAAGTCCTTCGCCTCATCCGCCGATCCGAAGCCCATGACCCAGACCCGGTAAAGCGGCGCACCGCCGACGTTGAATTGACGTATCATAACATGTTTCGGCGGGCGCACCAGCGATGCGTAGTGGCGGCGATAGATCTCCGCTCCCACCTTCCTTCGGAAAGCTCCCACCTGTACGCCGAAGTCGGTCAGACGGATCTGGGGAGGTGCTTTCCCTTCCGCTTTTTCTTTGGCCGTGGGTTTGTAGATCTTGCCGGCGAAGCCCAGGACCGTCAGTTTGACCCGGGCGGTGCCGGTTCTATCCAGCCCAAGCTCCTTGCCCGCGGCGTAGGAGCAGTCGATGACCCGCCCTTTGACGAAAGGTCCCCGGTCGTTGATGCGTACGACGGTGCTTTTGCCGTTGTCCAGGTTGTCCACCCGCACCATCGTCTCCATCGGCCATGTCTTGTGGGCCGCTGTTTTGGAGTACATATTGTACTGCTCTCCGTTGCTGGTCATCTTGCCGTGAAAATGGGGACCGTACCAGCTGGAGATCCCCTTCATCGTATCGCCGACTTTCACATAGGTAGGATGATAAGTTTTTCCCCGGACGGTGTAACTGCGCATCGTGGCTCTCTGCCGGGCGGCGCTGGTGTGGCCGGGCTTGGTGTAGTGAACCCGTTTCCAGGAACATCCGGAGAGGGAAAGCCCCGTCAGCAGCAAGGCAAAGAACATCAGGAGGGTTAGGAGGAATCTGGGAAACATCACCGTTCTCATTTTTTAATATCAATTATACTCGACTTTGCTGAAACTCTCTCAATAACGATGAAGAGACTCATAGAATTTTTGGGTCACGGGAACCATGATGACGGTGTTGGCTACGAGCCGAGGCGAGGCGAGCTGATTGGCGATGATCAGATCCAGCGGCGTCGTGTGGTAGTTTGCGGCGATCGTTCGGAGGGTTTCTCCCTTGCGCACGATATGGGCGACGAGTCGGCTGTATCCCTTCTGCCGATAAATCTCTTCGAGGGTCGGGGGCCGATAAAAAGCCCGATAATATCCAAGACGATCGACGGGGATGAAGATTTGCGTCATCCCCATCTCCCCGGAGATCCGTCCTCCGGCGAACTGGGGGTTGAGCCGGGCCAGCTTCCCGACGTTCATCCGCAGGAGTTTCGCCATCTTCTGCAATGTCGTACCCCCGTAGACGTTGACCAGCACCTCCGTATCTGGGAGGATAAGATCGCGGATCTTGATATCCTCTTTCTTCGGACTTTTGTGGATCTTCTCCCCCATCATCGAAAGGAGGAGAATCTTTTTGAGGTAGGTTCGGGTTTCGGCGGGAAGATACTTTCTCCTCGCATCCATCAAGACCGAAAAATCGTCGCTTCCGGCGCGTCGAATCGCTTGCTGGAGACGTCCCTCTCCGCAGTTGTAGGCCATCATCACCAAGTACCATTTGCCGAACATCCGGTAGAGCGTCTGGATGTAACGCATCGCCGCCTTGGTAGAAGCGACGGGATCGTAGCGTTCGTCCCGCTCTTTGCTGACCTTGAGGTTAAAGCGCCGGGCCGTCGCCGCCATGAATTGCCAAAGCCCCGCCGCTTTCTTGTTGGACTTGGCATAGCTCTGAAAGCCCGATTCGGTCATGGACATGTAGATAAAAAGGTGGCTGAGACCCCCGTTGCTAAGCAGGTTTTTGAAAAGGGGGATGTACTCCTTTCCCCGTTTGGTGGAATTTTCGTAGAAACGGCGGTACTTCGCTTCGTTTTTGCTGACAAACTCCACAAAGTCGGGTGAATGGACATAGGAGGGGTCGATATCGAACTGCTTGAGCACATAGGAGGAGCTGGGGAATCTCTGGGCAATGTTCAAAGCATGCAGAAACGGAGAAAAAACGAGGAAGAAAAGGAGCGATAACGCGATAAACCTCCTAGGCAGGGGGATGAGAAGGTGAGATGGTGAGAAGGGGCGAGGGTTTTGGGTGTGTTGAGGGTTGTATGCTGAGTGCCGAGTACTGGATATACGGCGGAAAAGAGGTTTCAAAATTGCTCGTTCCTCATTGCTAGTTGCTAGTTGCTAGTTGCTAGTTAAATTATACGCCAAAGAGCCGCTTCGTGTTTTCCCGACAGATCTGCGTGATCTCCTCAAAGCTCAGATTTGAAAGCTCGGCCATCTTCTCGGCGACGATACGGCAATAGGCGGGCTCGTTGCGCTTGCCCCGGTAGGGGTGCGGGGTCAGATAGGGAGCATCGGTCTCGATGAGGAGGCGATCACGGGGAATGCGGGGATAGACCTCCACCAGTTTTCGTGCGTTTTTGAAGGTCAGCACGCCGCCGATGCCGTAGAAAAAGTTGCGCTCGGAGAGTTTGAGCAGCTCATGGTCGGCATTGTAGCAGTGCAGCACGCCGCCTCGCGGTGAAGCGTGCTCCTCCAGCAGCTTTTGGCTGTCCCGGCTGGCTTCTCGGATATGCACGATCAGGGGCTTGTCGTACTCGGCCGCCAGGTGGATCTGATCGACGAAGACCTCCTGTTGGATCCTTTTCTCCTCGGCGATGGCCTCCTCCCCCTCGGGAAGGCGGTAGTAGTCCAGTCCACACTCTCCCACGGCGACGCACTTGTCGTGCGTGATGAAACGCTCCAGAAAGGCCCGGTCGTATCGGCGAGCATCGTAGGGATGCACCCCCACGGCGAAATAGGCCCCCTCGTGCGCTTCGGCGATGGCCACGGCACGCTCCAGGGTCGAAGGGTCGGCACCGGGGATGATCCACCGCGTCACGCCCGCGGCGACGGAGCACTCCAGGACCTCTTGGAGATCCTCCTCGTAGCGTGCATCGTCCAGATGGCAGTGCGTATCGACGATCATTCGACGCTCCTTTTATAAAAT
>CAYUXG010000111.1:0-3994 GCA_964448735.1 uncultured Nitratifractor sp.
ATATTTTTTCATATGGAGATCGATCGTGGAACTGACTTTCCTGGGAACCTCCGCCGGCGTACCCACTCGCCGGCGCAACGTCTCCGCACTGGCCCTCCGCCCAAGCCAGCGCAGCCGATGGGTGCTTTTCGACTGCGGCGAAGCGACCCAGCATCAGATCATGAAAAGCCCCCTGAGCCTCTTTATGCTCGAGAGAATCTTCATCACCCATCTGCACGGCGATCACATCTACGGCATCTTCGGTCTGCTCGCCTCCAGGGGGATGCTCCGCGCCGAAGGACCCCTGGAGATCTACGGCCCCGAAGGGCTTCGCGAAATGCTCGAGACGGTCATGCGTCTCAGTCAACTCCATCTTCCCTTCGAACTCTCGATCACGGAGATCTCCGCGCCCTGGCAGAAGGATTTCGGCCCTTATCGCGTCGAGGCAGTAGCACTCTCGCACTCCATCCCCTGCTACGGCTACTGCCTGAGCGAAGCTCCCCGCCCCGGACGCTTCGACCCGGAGAGGGCCAGGCGGCTCGGCATCCCCGAAGGCCCCCTCTACGGAGCGCTCCAGCGGGGAGAGAGCGTCACCCTGCCGGGGGGACGTCACATCGACCCCTCGGAGGTGCTTGGCCCCTCCCGGCCCGGCAAACGGGTGCTTATCGGCGGAGACAACGACCGCCCCGAACTCTTCGCCCCCTGCACTCCCGCCGATTTGATGATCCACGAAGCTACCTACACCCAGGCCGATTTCGACAAGCTCCCCGTCAAATTTCGACATACTACCGCCCGAGCCCTGGGCATCGCCGCGCAGCGCATGGGCATTCCCCGCCTCGTCGCCACCCACTTCAGCCCCCGCTACGACTCCCAAAACCGCCTGGAGGAGATCCGCAAAGAGATCCAGGCCCATTACCGCGGAGAAGTAATCCTCGCCGAAGATTTGATGCAGTTGAAACTCTGAACGAAAGAGAAAGTGAAACAGTTTTTGGATATTTCTGACAAAATTTATCCTATTTAACGAAAATTCATGCTATAATGCTTGACACAAATCAAGAAAAAGGAGCGAACATGCCCAAGATCAACCGTTACGTCGACATCGACACCGTAGAGCGCGAAGCCAAGAAAGATTACATCGATCGCCACTCTCCCTTCATTCACTGCGCCGAGAGCGCCAAAAAAGGGGAGAAGTTTCCCGTCACCGTCAAGATGGGCAACGAATACAGCCACCCCGACGATTTCGACCACTACATCGCCTACATCCAACTCTGGAACGGTGAAACCCTGCTGGCACAGGCCACCTTCACTCCCGGAAGCCTGGGCAACCAGAAAGAGCATGCCGAAGTGACCTTCAACATCGTTCCCACCGGCAGCAAGCTCAAGCTCACCGCCATGGCTTACTGCACCAAGCACGGCCTCTGGGAGAGCGATCCCGTCGTCGTCGAAGTTACCGAGTAATTTCCCCTTCCTCCGGCCCGGAACGCTCCGGGCTCTTTTTTCATCCTTTTCTCGCTATCATCTCCTATGCATGATGAACCCAAAAAGCGTATCTACGCCTACGATCCCCCTTCGATCCGATTCGATTTCGCTCAGACACCCGAAAGTTTCTCGGTCGAAGAGCTGCCGCTGACGCTGCCCAGCGGAAAGGGAGCGTGGCTCTATCTGCAGATCCGCAAGCGCGGTATGAGCACCCTCAAACTCCTTAGCACCCTCAAAAGCGTCACCGGCGCCACCGACCGGGAGATCGGCTATGCCGGGCTCAAGGACCGCAACGCCACGACCCTGCAATGGATCTCCCTCCCGCGGCGCTACGAAAAGGAGCTTCGGCATCTCTCCACGCCCCGCGTCGAAATCCTCCGCACCGCTCGGCACTCTGCACCGCTCAAGACGGGCATGCTCCGTGGCAACCGCTTCAAAGTCATATTAAAAAATATCTCCCATGCGGACGCCCCTCGTCTGCAATCTCTGCTCGGCAGGATCGAACGGGAAGGGTTCCCCAACTACTTCGGCTACCAGCGCTTCGGCAACGAAGGGACGAGCTGGATGCAAGGACGCAGCATCGCTCGCAGCGGCAAGCGGCTCAAAGGGAGCAAAGAGCGCCTGCTCGTAGCCGCCTGGCAGAGCCGTCTCTTCAACGACTGGCTCGCCCATCGTCTGGCATTGAGCAAAGTCGTTGCCTCTTTTCCTCCGAACGAAGCCGCCGAGCGACTCTCCTGGCCGAAGGAACTGATCCAAAGGCTGCACCGGCAACCCGCACTTTTCAAACTTTTTCTCGGAGATCTCATGCAACCCCCAGGCAATGGGCGCCTGGCTCCCTTGCGATCCATGCAGAAAGACGCCGCAGCTTTCGCCCGGGGAGAGATCCTGCCTACGGGGCTTCTTAGCGGAGCCAAGGCTCCGCGTGCCGGGCAGGATGCCCGCCACTTGGAAGAGCCCTTCGACGATCGCGAGCTTCACTCCCTCCCGGGTGCCCGACGCGCCGCCTGGGTCTTTCCCCGAGAGCTGCAAAGCCGCTACGATGCCAAAGAGCGCACGCTGACGCTGGAATTTACCCTGCCGCCGGGATCGTACGCGACGACGTTGATCGAAGAGTTGGCGGGAGAAGAGTTTCGCATGCAAGGCGGCGCATGGAGCTTGCGAAGCGGCCTCGGCAAAGCCCGATAGCGGCAGCGCCGCCACTCGCTTATGCGCGCTGGAGCCTCAAGGTCACGGGCGCGTGGTCGCTGCCGGTGATGTGATCGAGGATATCCGCATCCACAATCCGATCTTTGAGATCCTCCGAGACGAAAAAGTAGTCGATCCTCCAGCCTACGTTTCTCTCTCTGGCCCGGGTACGCATGGACCACCAGCTGTAACGATCGGGCTCGTCCCCGTGGACGTGACGGAAGGTATCCACATACCCCGCGGCGATGAGCTTGTCGATCCAGGCGCGCTCCACGGGGAGAAATCCCGAAATCTCCTCGTTCTCTTTGGGTCGCGCCAGATCGATCTCCCGATGCGCGGTATTGACGTCGCCGCAAAAGATGATCGACTTGCCCTCCTTGCGAAGCTTCTCGATGTAGTTGAAAAAGCGCTCGTAAAACTCCAGCTTGTAGATCAAACGCTCTTCGTTGCGCTTGCCGTTGGGAAAATAGACGTTGAAAAAGGCGATGTCGTCGAAATGGATCTCGTTGATCCTCCCCTCGTGGAGCACGTCGATCTCGTAGCAGGGAGAGTAGTATTCCGGTTCCAGGTCGGTATAGAGCGCTACGCCGGACTGGCCTTTTTTGTGCGAAGAGCTGACGTAGAGATGTCGATAGGAGTGTTCGAAAAGATCTTGCGGCATTTGATGATCCTCCGCTTTGACCTCCTGCAGCGCCAAAATTTCCGGCGGCTCTTCGTCGATCCATTTGAGGGCCCCTTTTTTGGCCACGGCCCGGATGCCGTTGACATTCCACGAAACGAAATAGTAGGGTTTTACTTTTTTCACGTTGCTGCCTTTGCTCGGGTTTTCGCTATTCTAACACAGCCGCAAAAAGGAGTCCGCATGTCCGCAGCCGATCAGGAAAAGTGGGATCGTAAGTATCGGGAGAATCCGGCTCTTTGCCAAAAGCGCCCTCCCAGCCCTCTGCTGGAGCGCTACGTCCCGGCACAAGCGGGAGCAAAAGCCCTCGACGTCGCCTGCGGGACGGGTCGGCACGCCCTCTATCTGGCGAAGCGAGGCTGGGAGGTCGATGCCCTCGACCTCTCGCCCGTAGCTTTGCAGATCCTTACCGAGAGGATGCAAGAAGAGGGAGTGCGGGGGAAGATCACGACCCTGCTTCGGGACCTGGACGACTATGCCCCCGAGCCGGAGAGTTACGATCTGATCGTCATGGCCAACTATCTAGACCGTCCTCTCATCCGAAGGCTCCAAAGCGCCCTGGCTCCAGGCGGGCTCTTCTTTCTCGAAACCTACCTCGAGCACCCCGAAAACGAGAAGAAAAACGCCAACCCCGCCTTTCTTCTGCGACCCGGAGAGTTGCCGGAGATCTTC
>CAYUXG010000112.1:0-3950 GCA_964448735.1 uncultured Nitratifractor sp.
AAGTCGTCGAGGTCGATGCTGCTTTTGGCGTAGTTGCTGACGTTGGATTCGAAGAAGTTGCTGCGCACGTCGTTCATGCGCAGATGCTTTTCGACCAGTTTTTGCAGATAGGTTTCGTTGCTCTGGGGAAAGATGGGATCGAGGCCGATTTTGGCCAGGCGGTCGTTGGCGTAGTTGTAGACCGTCTGCTCCATCAGCTCCTCGGTGAGCCCCATGATGGGGTAGTTCTCCAGCAGGTATTTGCCGTATTCGAGCTCGATATCGACGGCCTCTTTGATCATTTCGTAGCTCTTGTCCACGACGGAGGCAGGGATCTTGTTCTCTTTGTAGATCGTTTTGAAAATGTTGGCAAAGAGCGGCAGATGGGTATTGATCTCGTCGCGGGCGATGAACTTGATCATATCCCGTGCGCCGGGGACCTTGTCGCCCAGGACGTAGACGTAGCTAAACCCCAGAAGGAAGTAGATTCCCTCCAGGTTGACGCTGGCCATGGCGCTGAGCAGCATCTCTTCGGCGCTGTTGCCGTCGATGTAGCGGGCGAACTGTTCGGCGATACGCTGGTTTTTGCGGTTGAGCGCCGCATCGTGCTTGTAAAGGTCGAAGACTTCGTCGGAGTTGCCCGCGGCATCTAGGAGCACGGCGTAGCTCTTGGAGTGGTTGACCTCCTGCATGATCTGCAGGCTGATGGCGGCTTTGACCAGTCGGTTGTTGGCCAGACGGCGGAAGTCGCTGAGATACTCCTCCTGGGCCGAGTCGTTGAAGCTCAGCTGCGCGAAGGTGAGTTTGTAGATCGCCTGTTCATTGTCGGTGAGCAGCTCGAAGTTTTTCTTTTCGTTGACGGTGTTGACCTCGGAGGGGAACCAGGTGTTGGCGTTCATCAGGTCGTAGATGTTGACGCTCCACTTGTAACGCGGACGGTTGAAGTCGACGAAACCCGTGGGGTTGCCGCCGTAGATCTTCTCGTCCAGGATCGGCTCCCCGTGAGGATTGTAGTATCGTTTGGGATCGGCGGCCACGTTGATGCTCCTGCTTTTCAATTTTGGGGAGCTATTATATCGTATCTGTGGGGAGGTGATATGCCGTGGATGTTTCTTTGAAAAGCTCCCCGGTGGAGGAGCGATGTTTCGACGGATTTCATTTTTTTCTTAAACGCGACGATCTGCTCCATCCGGACTTTTCGGGCAACAAAGCCCGCAAATTCCACTATTTTCTCCAGCGGGATTTTCCGCAGATTCGGCGTCTCGTCTCCACCGGTTCGGCGCAGTCGAATGCCATGCTCTCCCTCTCGGTCCTGGCAAGGATGCGGGGGTGGGACTTCGTCTATTACATTGATCACCTTCCGAAGTATCTGCGGGAGCATCCGATAGGAAATTATCGCACGGCGATAGCCAACGGGATGGAGCTGCGCATCGGCCCCGTGCCGGAGGAGGAACGGTTACGCAAAGATACGCTCTTCATTGAAGAGGGAGGCCGCCAGGCAGAGGCGCAAGAGGGGATTTGCATCCTTGCAGGAGAGATTTTTCAATGGTACAAGCGGCAGAAAGTCGAAGGGCTGACGCTCTTTCTCCCTTCGGGTACGGGGACCACGGCGCTCTATCTGAGCAAAGCTTTTTCTCTGCTCGATGCTCCGATCGGAGTCGTGACGACCCCCTGTGTCGGCGATGCGGCGTACCTGCGACGGCAGTTCGCGATGTTGGAGAGCGAGGAGCGTTTCTGGCCGCGGATCGTGGATCTTCCCCGAAAGTATCATTTCGGCAAACTCTATGGGGAGTTCTACGAAATTTGGCTAAAATTGAAGGCTCAAAGCGGCGTGGAGTTCGACCTGCTCTACGACCCGAAGGGGTGGCTGACGCTGCTGGAGCATGCCGGAGAGATGGAGGGGCCGATCCTCTATCTGCATCAGGGCGGCTTGCGGGGCAACGAAAGCATGCTTCTTCGGTACCGAAGAAAATTTCCGAAGATGAATGAAGAAAAAGGAAGTGCATGAAGATCTATTACAGCGGCGACGAGCATTTCGCCGAGAGTTTCGACGAGCTCCTCGCTCGGGGCGCGATGGATATGGACAACGTGACCGGAGTGGTTTCATCTCTGCTGCGAGAAATCCGCGAAGAGGGCAATGCCGCGCTCAAGCGGCACATCGGGCGTTTCGACCGCTGGGAGCCGGCAAGCGACGAAGATTTGCAAATCGATCCGGCTCGGATGGCCGAGGCCTACGAAGCGATCAGCCCCGAGCTGCGCGACGCGCTGCATCTGGCTTACGAACGGATCAAGGCGTACCATGAAAAACTCCTGCCCAAAAGCTGGATCGAGTACGAAAAGAACGGCTCCATGCTGGGGCAAAAGGTCACGCCGGTGGATCGCGCGGGGCTCTACATCCCCGGAGGCAAAGCGGCCTATCCCAGCTCGTTGCTGATGAACGCCGTGCCCGCCATCGTCGCGGGGGTCGAAGAGATCGTCGTCTGCACCCCCACTCCCGATCACGAGGTCAATACGCTGCTGCTCGCGGCGTGCCACCTCTGCGGCATCGAGCGGGTCTACCGCGTCGGGGGAGCCTCGGCGATCGGGGCGATGGCCTACGGCACCGAGACGATCCCCAAAGTCGACGTGATCACCGGGCCGGGTAACATCTTCGTTGCCACGGCCAAAAAGCTGGTCTACGGTGAAGTCAACATCGACATGATCGCCGGACCCAGCGAGATCGGCATCCTGGCCGACTCCGGCGCCCGGGCCGATTGGCTGGCGATGGATCTGCTCAGCCAGGCCGAGCACGACGAGATGGCCAGTTCGATCCT
Organism: uncultured Nitratifractor sp.; assembly: GCA_964448735.1. Taxonomy (GTDB): domain Bacteria; phylum Campylobacterota; class Campylobacteria; order Campylobacterales; family Sulfurovaceae; genus Nitratifractor. Next base: position 2,793 of record CAYUXG010000112.1, read on the forward strand.
CATCACCCCCGACGCGGAGCTGGCGGCGAGGGTCAGCGACGAGGTCGAAAAAGCGCTGGGCTCTTTGGATCGCGAAGCGATCGCCCGCAAATCGATCGAGGAGCGGGGCGCGATCATCGTGGCGAGAGATATGCAGGAGGCGGTGGCGCTGATGAACCGCATCGCCCCCGAGCATCTGGAGGTGATGACCGCTTCGCCCATGGAACTGCTCGGATCCATCCGCCACGCGGGAGCGATCTTCCTGGGGCGCTACACCCCCGAGCCCATCGGCGACTACATCGCGGGCCCCAACCACACCCTGCCCACGGGAGGCACGGCGAAGTTCTACTCTCCTCTGAGCGTGGAGCACTTCCTGAAAAAATCCTCCCTCATCATGATGAGCGAAGCGGGGATCGAAGAGTTGGGCGAGGCGTGCGCCCTGCTGGCGCATACCGAGGGCTTGACCGCCCATGAAGCGAGCGTCAGGATCCGCCTGAAAAAGTAGCGCTTTTTCGCCTATCGGCGGGAGAGATTCACGTTCGATGGCGCCTGAAAAGCCGGCGCGAAAAGATCGCCCGGAGGCGGGGCGATGGTGGCAGTGCAGACGGAACATGCCGGCGGCTCGGGATCTTTGGGACTGCAGCCGCCCAGCATCGGCAGGATGCAAAGCGCCGCCACGAGCGCAAAGAGCTCAGCCCTCTTCGGGAGTCGCATCGTCTTGCTCTTTGAGCGCCTCTTTGAGCCCTCCCTCGTCTTCGACCTCTTCGCCTTGAGCGAGCTCTTTTTCCATCCACTCCTGCATCATCCCCAGCTGCATCCCGATGAGGTCGATATCGCTTCTGCGCGCCTTGGGAGAGGGCTTCCAGACGGCGGTGAAGTTGTCCCGCATGGAGCCGTTGACGCTGCGGATCAGGTATTCGGCGTATTCGCGCACGCTGTGGGCTTCGAAGGTTTCGTTGCGTTCGTCGTTGTGGATTTTGATGATGAAGCCTTCGGGCTCTTGGGAGATGATCTCGGCACTGACGGTCAGCAGCGAGCCCCCCTCGATCGGATCGGTCATCTTCAGCTCCTTTTTTTTGGAAAAGTATAGCGACATTCATCCCCTTCGGTGCTTCATAGGAAAAGTGAGAGTGAAAAGGGCTCCTACTTCAGTATTGGCGACTTCGACAGTACCATCAA
>CAYUXG010000113.1:0-3894 GCA_964448735.1 uncultured Nitratifractor sp.
AGCTTCAGCATGGACGAATGCCTGATGTGCCGCCATCTTCACGGCCATCAGGGACGGATCAAAATCTTTCTCGAAGCGACGGAGCTGATCGACGGGATGGTCACCGACTTCAAACACCTCAACTGGTTCAAAGCCTGGCTCGATGCGACGCTCGATCATAAATTCATCCTCGACCGAAACGATCCGCTCTTTTTCGACTTGATGCAGCACTATTGCGATGCAACGGGCCGAATGGACGAGGCCAAATTCTACGAACACGAAGAGGGCTATTGGACGCCGAGGTTGGAGCTTTTGGAGGATCTGCCCGATGCCTTGGTGGAGAAGTACGAAGGGATGGTGGTCGTCGACTTCGTCCCCACCAGCGAAAATCTCACTGCCTGGCTGTTGGAGATCGTGGAAGAGCGGATGCGTCCTCTCGGGGTTACCGTTCGGGCCCTGGAGTTTTGGGAAACGCCCAAATCCCACTGCCGGGTCAGTCGCTGACGCCCTCTGCCCTACAAAGCTTCAACTCCCCTGCATAGAGGACCTTCATCTCTTCGATACGGACAAAAAATCCGTGAAACTCCACCCCTCTTTTCAGCGCTTCGTAAAAGGCCCGGCGAAAGGCGGGGTCCCGCTCGGGATGGGGAGCAAAACAGCGACAGGGACGCAGAGCCATGATCAAGATAGAAGCACGATAGCCGCGCTCCTTCGCCTCCGCCAGCTCCCGCAAGTGCTTCGTTCCCCGGCTTGTAGGAGCGTTGGGGAAGAGACACTTTCCCTCCTGGACCAGGGAGCACCCTTTGAGCTCCACAAGCATATCGTCGGCCAAATAATCAAAACGGCTGCGGCCGAAGGGGACCTCCCCCCGGAGTTCAAGCGGTTGAAAGCCCAGCACTCCCCGTTCAATGGCCCGGCGGGCGAGGATCGGATGGAGACGAGTATTGATCAGCACCCACCCCTCTTCCATCTTCGCGGCGATGAGCGTGGCGTCGGTCTTCATCCCCGGGGGATTGGGGCGAAGGAGCAGCCTTCGCCCCGCCATCAAGATCTCCTCCAGCCTTCCCGTATCGGCCACATGGACCCTCTGCACTTCATCCCCTACCCGGACAAGCGCAACGAAACGGTTGGGTCGCTCCAGGAAAATCCCCTCCTTCAAATCCCCCAATTCTCTCAGATCGTACAGCACCTTCTCTTTCACTTTCCTCCTCCTTCCCATCACCCGATCTGAACCGAGCCCCGCTCCCAAGCCCTTTGGCACAGGCACTATGGTAAAATTCCCGGAAATCTTACCCAAAAGGAATCCTCATGGATATCAGCAAAATCGGACCCGGCGAAAACCCCGACGCAGTCAAAGCGATCATCGAAGTCCCCTTCGGATCCAACGTCAAGTACGAATTGGACAAAGAGAGCGGCGCCATCGAAGTGGATCGCGTCCTCTACTCCGCCATGTTTTACCCCGCCAACTACGGCTTCGTCGCCAATACCCTCAGCGACGACGGCGATCCGGCGGACATCCTGGTCGTCAACGACTACGCCCTCACGCCCGGATGCTACATCAAATGCCGCCTCATCGGCGTACTGATGATGGAGGATGAGAGCGGCATCGACGAAAAGCTCATCGCCGTCCCCGCCGAAAAGATCGACCCCCGCTACAAGCATATCCAAGAGATCGACGATCTCCCCGAAGCCACCCTGGCGCGCATCAAAAACTTCTTCGAAACCTACAAGATGCTCGAACCCAACAAGTGGGTCAAAGTCACCGGCTTCAAGGGCAAAGCCGACGCGGAAAAGATCCTCGATCAGGCGATCAAAAACTATAAGGCGTAAAGCGATAAGCGGGAGGCCTGAAGCGAAAAGCTGAAGGCGGAAAATGAGAGGCTTTTGCGCCTTTGGTTTACCTTATTCTTCTCTATTCTTCCAAAAATGCCTTGTCCACCATACTGCAGAGCAGATGGCCGATCATGATGTGCATCTCCTGGATCCGCGGCGTATCGTCGGAGGGGATCACCAGGTTTAGATCGCACACGGCATTCATCCGGCCCCCCTCTCTCCCGCTGAGTCCGAGGGTGAAGCACCCAAGCTCCCGGGCCTTTTGCAGCGCCAGCAGCACGTTGGCGCTGTTGCCGCTGGTGGAGATGCCGAGGAGCAAGTCCCCCTCTCTCGCCAGCGCTTCGGTTTGCCTTTCGAAGACCCGGTCGTAGCCGTAGTCGTTTCCGATGGCGGTCAGGGCCGACGTATCCGTCGTCAGCGCCACCGCAGGTAGCCCACGGCGCTCCGTCTTGTAGCGCCCCGTCAGCTCCGCCGCGATATGCTGGGCATCCGCCGCACTTCCGCCGTTGCCGCAAAGCAGGATTTTGTTTCCCCTCTTGAGGGTTTCGACGATCCGTTCCCCCGCTTCCGCGATGCGGGGAGTGAGGCTCTGCATCACGCGCTCCAGCGTCCGGGCATGATCGTGCATCTCCTGCATCAAAGCTTCTGTGTCATTCGACATTTTCTTCTCCGTCTTTTTCCACAATCATACCCAATCTACCCGTTTTTTCACTCTTGGGAGCCTCTCGCCAAAGAATCCCGATTCCGATATACTTCTTCAAGCAACGAAGAAGGAGAAGTATCATGTCCATCGATCCACAGATCGTCGACAATGTTCTGGAGATCCTCTACGAAGAGGTGGTCCCCGCCCAGGGATGTACCGAGCCTATCGCCATCGCTTTCGTCGCTGCCAAAGCCCGGGAGTTTCTGCCCAAAGGGGAAGAGGTGGAGAAGATGACCGTCCGCGCCTCGGGCAACATCATCAAAAACGTCAAAAGCGTTGTCGTCCCCGGCAGCGGGGGGATGGTCGGCATCGAAGTCGCCGCAGTCATGGGACTGCTCCACGGCGATGCCTCCCGAGACCTGATGGTGATCAGCGGAATCGGAAGTGAAGAGATGGAAGAGGTCCGTAGCTGGATGTGGGAGCATCCCGTCGAAGTGATCCATGAACCTACCCCCATCAACCTCTATGTCATGGTGGAGCTTCACACGGCCACCAGCTGTATCAGCGTGGAAATCAAACACCTCCATACCAACATCACCCAGATCAAACGCAACAAAGAGGTGGTCCTGGAGCAGCCCTGCAACGACTGCGTCTTCAACACTCCCGCGGAACAGCGGCAGCGTCTCTCGGTCCGACTCATCCACGAACTGGCCAAAGAGATCGAACTGGAGCGTATCCGTCCTCTGCTCGAACAGGTGATCCGACACAACTCCCGCATCGCCGAAGAGGGGCTCTCGGGCAACTGGGGCGTCAACATCGGCCGGGTCATCGAGGATCACATCGACAACGGCTTCTACGGTGACGACGTGCGTAACCACGCCGCCGCCTTCGCCGCGGCAGGCAGCGATGCCCGAATGAGCGGCTGCGCCCTGCCGGTGATGACTACCAGCGGCAGCGGCAACCAGGGGATGGCCGCCTCTCTCGCCCTCATCGACTATGCACGCAGGATGAAAATCGACGAGGAGACGCTGATGCGCGCCCTCTTCTTCTCCCACCTGACGACCGTCCACATCAAGACCCGGGTGGGACGGCTCAGTGCCTACTGCGGCGTCATCTGCTCTGCCGCCGCCGTCGCCGGAGCACTCTGTTTCATCCATGGTCACGACTTGGATACCATCTCCCACGCCATCGCCAACACCCTGGGAGATGTCTCGGGGATCATCTGCGACGGCGCCAAAGCCTCCTGCGCCATGAAAATCTCCACCACCATCTACGCCGCTTTCGACTCCTACGTCCTGGCGACCCACGGCAAGTACCTCCAGGGCGGAGACGGCATCGTCGCCCACGACATCGAGCAGACCCTCGAGCACATCGGCCGCCTGGCCCAGGACGGGATGAAAACCACCGACGACGTGATCATCGCCATCATGAACGGCAAC
>CAYUXG010000114.1:0-3889 GCA_964448735.1 uncultured Nitratifractor sp.
GCCTCTTCATCCTCTTCGCCGGTACGGATCCGTACCACGTGCTCCACGGGAGTGACGAAGATCTTTCCGTCACCGATCTTGCCGGTGCGGGCCGCCTCTTTGATCGTCTCGACGGCGGTTTTCATGTACTCTTCGCTGCTGACGACGATTTCAATTTTGACCTTGGGGATGAAATCGACCACATACTCCGCACCGCGATAGAGTTCGCTGTGGCCTTGCTGGCGTCCGTATCCCTTGACTTCGCTGACGGTCATCCCTTCGATGCCCGCAGCGACGAGTGCCTCTTTGACCTCTTCCAGTTTGAAGGGTTTGATGACTGCTTCGATTTTTCTCATGGCTTATCCTTTGTATTCACAAATTGGGCGATCAGAGGTTGATCGCTTCTTCGCCGTGGACCTTCTCGTCCAGACCCATCAGCTCCGTCTCGTCATCGACCCGTCCGCCGCCTGTGAGCGCACTGGAGATGAAGTATACCACGGCCGTCATGATCCCGCTGTAAACAATCGTCAGCAAGACCGCTTTGATCTGCGCCATCAGCTGGCTTCCCAGGCTAAAGTTCTCGGGCATCAGGTAGGGAGCGATGAAGATCGCCGTGGCGATGGATCCCCAGATTCCGACCAGACCGTGGACCCAGAAGGCATCCAGCGAGTCGTCGATCTTGACCAATTTCTTGAGTTTGGAGACGCCGAAGGCACCCAGCGCACCGCCGACGAGACCGATGATGATCGCTCCGACCACTCCGGCACTTCCGGAAGCGGGCGTGATGGCGACCAAGCCGGCAACGGCACCGGAGGCACCGCCGACGAGGGTCGCTTTCTTATAGAAGAGATACTCGACGAGCAGCCAGCCGATCACACCCAAAGAAGCGGCAACGTTGGTCACCAGGAAAGCGTTGGCGGCAACTCCGTCGGCAGCCACTTCGCTACCGGCGTTGAATCCGAACCATCCGAACCAGAGCAGCGCGGCGCCCAGAACCACCATGATGGGGGAGAAGGGCTTGTAGGCGGCTTTGCCGAAGTCCCGGCGCTTGCCCAGGATCATGGCGACGACCAGACCGGCCACACCGGCATTGATATGCACGACCGTACCGCCGGCGAAGTCCATCTCGCCGAAGTTCAACATTTCACCGCCGCCCCAGGCCCAGTGGGTGATGGGCGCATAGACTGCCAGAATCCAGAGGCCGGAGAAGATGGCGAAGGTAGAGAATTTCACCCGCTCGATCATCGAACCGCTGGCGATCGCCACGGCGATCGCGGCGAAGGTGCCCTGGAAGGCGACGAAGAGCAGCTCGGGAATCGTACCGTTGACCGTCTTGTCGGTGATGCCTGCGAGCATGATCTTGCCGGTACCGATCAGATCCCCGCTTCCGAAGGCGATGGAGTAACCGGCGATCACCCAGACCAACGTGCCCACGGCGAAGGCGATCAGGCTCATTCCGATGGTGTTGAGCACGTTTTTGCGGCGAGTCAGACCGCCGTAGAAGAGGGCCAATCCCGCAGGCGTCATCAGCATGACGAAAGCGGTGGCCACGATCATCCATGCGGTATCGCCCGTGTCGATTTTGGGCGTCTCCTCCGCCATCAGTGCGGCGGGGAGAAGCGTAACGAGTAGTGTCAGAAGTTTCAGCTTCATGTTCCATCCTTTTTTGAGTTTGGGATGCTGTCATTTTAATAGAGATTCCTCCTTCGTCATCGCAAAAAGCTGCTCAATATTTAGGCAATTGCGGCTTTTCCCTTCCTCTTTTCGGCTTTGGAGTATAATTTCACAACTTTTTCAAGAAGAGCCCATCGTGAAACATTCCCTTCCTCTCATCGACGACTTTCGATCGGTCGTGACCCGTCGCCGCCCTCTGATCGACCTGCGTGCCCCGGCGGAGTTTGCCAAAGGCTCCTTCCCCGGAGCCGTCAATCTCCCCCTGCTCAACGACGAAGAGCGCGCCCGAGTCGGCACGGTCTACAAACACGAAGGCAATGCCGCAGCGGTCGAGCTGGGACATCGACTCGTCAGCGGCGAGATCAAAGAGTCCCGCCTCCAAGCCTGGGAAGCTTTCGCCCGTACCCATCCCGAGACGGTGCTCTTTTGCTGGCGGGGCGGCCAGCGCTCGCAAATCGTGCAAGAGTGGCTCGCCGAGCGGGGAACGACGCTCCCTCGGCTCAAAGGGGGCTACAAAGCCTTCCGCCATTTCCTCATGGCCGAGAGCCTTCGTCTGGCAAAAGAGAAAGAGATCCTGGTCCTCGGAGGCCGCACCGGCAGCGGCAAAACCCTGCTGATCGAGAAGATCGACGAGAGCATCGACCTGGAGGGGTTGGCACGACATCGGGGCTCGGCCTTTGGACGCTATGCACGCCCCCAGCCCCCTCAGATCGCCTTCGAAAACGCACTCGCCTATGCCCAGATCCTCCACGACCATGCCGGATACCGAAGGCTCCTCATCGAAGATGAGAGCCGCAACATCGGCCAACGCTACATCCCCCCCGAAATCTTCGCCGAGTTCCAGCAAGGCCCCGTGCTGATCCTCGAAACTCCGCTTGAAGAGCGCATCGAGATCAGCTACGCCGATTACATCCTCTACTCCCAAAAGGAGTACGACGAGGCCTATGCCCGAGGCGAAAGCCCCTACGACTGGATCGAAACCATGCGCCACAATTTCCAGCGCATCCGCAAGCGCCTGGGCAACGAACGCTACGCCCGCTTCAGCGCCATGCTCGAAGAGGCTTGGAGCGAGCAGCTTCGCAGCGGCAACCCCGAAAGCCACAAAAGCTGGATCCGGGCCCTGCTGGAGGAGTACTACGACCCCATGTACGATTATCAGATCGAAAAGAAAAAAGATCGCATCATTTTTCGGGGAAACGCAGAGGAGATTTTGGCGTTTCTCAAAAAGAGCGCCGGGAAGAGCTAACTATTCGACGATCAAGAGATGCTCTGCGGCGGGGCGAACCTCTCCGACGACGGCGGCATATTCGTAGCCCTCATCCTCGAGACGACGTACGATCTGCGCCGCGTCGGCAGCGGGCACGGCCGCAAGCAGTCCGCCCGAGGTCTGAGCATCATAGAAGAGAATATCGTCGCTTTGGGCCGCCTTCCAGAGCACCTTTTCCCGCAAGTAGGAGCGGTTGTTGTGGCTGCCTCCGGGGATCAGCCCCATCGCCGCCATTTCACCGGCCTCCTCCAGGATCGGCAAAGCGGCATAGTCGAAAGCCAGGCTCACCCGGCCCGCCGCCATCTCCGCCGCATGTCCCGCCAAGCCGAAACCGGTGACGTCGGTACAGGCGCTCACGTCGAAGCTGCGCAGCACCAAAGAGGCACGATAATTAAGCTGCGCCAGGATCGAGGCGATCTTGAGCACCTTGGCTTCGGGGAGCATATCGGCCTTGATCGCCGTGGTCAGGACCCCCATCCCCAGCGGCTTGCTCAGAATCAGCGCATCCCCGACGCGGGGGGTGTCGTTGCGCCAGATCCGCTCGGGATGCACAAAGCCCGTCGCACTCAGACCGTAGGTCATCTCGGGAGCTTCGATGGTATGCCCCCCGGCAAGCACCGCCCCGCACTCTCGCACCTTCGAAGCGCCCCCCGCCAGGATCTCGGCCAGGACTTCGGGTGGATGGTTGCAGGCATCGAATCCCACGATGTTCAGCGCCGTCGCCGCCTCCGCCCCCATGGCGAAGATATCGCTCAGGCTGTTGGCCGCGGCGATCTGCCCGTAGAGGTAGGGATCGTCCACCACGGGAGTGATCACGTCGAGCGTCTGGACCATCGCCCGATCCTCGCTCAGGCGATAGACCGCCGCATCGTCGCTGCTACCGATGCCGACGAGGATCCGTTCGTCGTCGCTTTGCAGATCCGCCAAAAGATGGTTGAGCTCCCCCGGAGCCAGTTTGGCGGCTCAGCC
>CAYUXG010000115.1:0-3833 GCA_964448735.1 uncultured Nitratifractor sp.
AAAAAGTGCGGGAGTTCGTGCGTCGTGCAAAAAGTCTTTGAGGAGCTCACCGTCGCCTTCCGCCGCGCCGGGGGCGAAATCTCCTATGCGGCCTTCGAACGGATCGTGCGCAAGCATGCGACGCTTTTCGAGGATTCGGAGACGATCTTTATGCTTTTGCAGGCTTCGGGCTACCCCATCGAAGAGGCGGCGGCGGGATTTCGCCTGCGAACGATGTTCACCCCCTGGAGGCAGGAGCGCTACTGCATCGTCGATATCGAAACCAACGGCTCCAAACCGGGGCGCTCCCAGGTGATCGAAATCGGAGCGGTGATGCTGGAGAATGGCAAGATCGTCGATCGCTTCGAGAGTTACGTCGCCTGTGCCTACCTGCCCGAACATATCATCAAGCTCACCGGCATCGAGCCGATCGACCTGGCCGACGCTCCCAGCCGCAAAGAGGCGCTGACGGCCCTGCGGCACTTCCTGGGCGATGCGGTCTTCACCGCCCACAACGCCGGCTTCGACCACTCCTTCCTCAACGCCTCTTTTCAACGTTTCGGCCTGGGCCCCATCGGCAATCCGGTGCTCTGCACCATCGATTTGGCCCGGCGAACCTTCGAGAGCGAGCGCTACGGCCTGGCTTACCTCAACGAAACGCTGGGATTGGGGATGCAGGCGCACCATCGGGCCTACAACGACGCTTTGGCCGCTTCGAAAGTGTTGCAAAAATCCTTCGAGACCGTTCCCTCGGAGGTCGTCACGACCGATGAATTGCTGCAATTTGCCAAATCGAGCCGCAAAGAGCGAAGCGAAAAAAAACGCAAAAAGAGCAAAGCAAAACAGAAAAAGGACGAAGCCTCCTCCCGTCGGGCTCACTCCTCGAAAAGTTCCGTCGAGAGGTAGCGCTCCGCCGTATCGGGGAGGATCGTCACCAGGGTCTTGCCCCGGTTTTCGCTTCGGGCGGCCACTCGGGCGGCGGCGGCCAGGTTGGCGCCGGAGGAGATGCCGCAGAGGATTCCCGCCTTACGTGCCGCTTCCCGGGCGAAGGCGATCGCTTCGTCGTTGGAGACACTGAGGACTTCGTCGATGAGGTCGGGATCGAGGACTTCGGGGACGAAGCCGGCGCCGATGCCCTGGATCTTGTGCGGGCCGGGCTTGCCGCCGGCGAGGACGGGGGAGTCTTCGGGTTCGACGGCGACGATGCGCAGATCGGGCAATGCTCGGCGAAGCCGCCGTCCCGTTCCCGTGAGGGTCCCTCCCGTGCCGACCGCGGCGACGAAGATGTCGAGCTTACCTCCCGTATCTTCGAGAATCTCCAGCGCCGTCGTAGTCTCGTGGGCGGCGGGGTTGTCGGGGTTGGAGAATTGATCGGGCATAAAGACGTCCCCCAGGGTTTCGGCCAGGCGAAGAGCTTCTTCGATCGCGCCCTTCATCCCTTCGGAAGCGGGGGTGAGGCGGAGTCGGGCTCCCAGGTGTTCGAGCATTTTGCGCCGTTCCAGGCTCATCGACTCGGGCATGGTGAGGATCAGGGGGATGCCCCGCACGGCGCAGACCAGGGCCAGGCCGATGCCGGTGTTTCCGCTGGTGGGTTCGACGACGACCGTCTCGGGGCCGATCTCTCCCCGGGCCAGGGCCCCTTCGATCATGCTTTTGGCGATGCGGTCCTTGACGGAGGATCCGGGATTGAAATACTCCGCCTTGGCGAGGATCGTCGCTTCGCCTCCGAGGTAATCCAGACGGATCAGCGGCGTACGTCCGATCAGCTCTTCGACGCTCTTTGCGATCATGATTTCTCTCCGAGGGGCTTGAAGTCGAGTTCCGTCTCGTCGAAATAGAGAATCTCCGCACTGGCCAGGTTGTAGTGCCATCCATGTAGAAAGAGTTTCTCCTCGTCGACTCGTTTGCGGACGGCGGGGTAGGTCAAGAGATTCTCCAATTGGAAGACGACGGAGGCTTTTTCGGCGAAGTCACGCTGCTCCTCGATCGACTTGTCGGGGAGGCTATGACGCGCCATGTCCCGGGCGGGGATTCCCAGCTGGAGCCATTTGACCGTATGAATGCTCTCCTCGGTGGGTTCATGGGGTTTGAAACACTCTTTGATCGCACCGCAGTCGGAGTGGCCGCAGACGATGATGTCGCTCACCTCCAGGTGCGTCACTGCGTATTCGATGGCGGCGGCGGTGGCGTGAAAATCTTCGTCGGGGCTGAAGGGAGGCACGAAGTTGCCGATGTTGCGGACGATGAAAAGGTCGCCGGGGCCGGTGTTGGTGATCATATTGGGCATGACCCGGCTGTCGCTGCACCCGATGAAGAGGGCTTTGGGGCTCTGGCCCTCTTCGACCAGCTTTTTAAAGCGCTCCTCGTTCTTTTTGAATTTGACGCTGCGAAAGTACTGATGGCCTTTTTCGAACTCTTTGATTTTAGGCATGGGGACTCCTTTCGATCGTGATGCTGCCTATTCCGTACGGATCTCGGCGATGCTCCAGCCGATCTCTTCTCCGGCGAAGAGGGGGACCACGTCGCCGTAGCGTTCCGGGACCCGCATGGGGGTATCGCTGAGCCGGACCTTTTTGGCCGGAGGGGTGAGGCCGTAGATTTCCTGGGCATGGGTGGAGACGAAGTGCTGGAGATTTTCCAGCTTGCCGTGGCGGGCGAAGAGCTCCGCCAGCAAGGGCAGGGCCACGGGGGCGGTGAAGACGCCGGCGGCACAGCCGGGGGCCTCTTTGGCGTGGCGGGGATGGGGAGCGCTGTCGGAGCCGAACATCACCTTGGGATGGGCCTCCAGCGCCGCATGCAGCAGAGCTTCCCGGTCTTCGGGCCGCTTGGCGATGGGTTTGCAGAAGAGGTGGGGCTGGAGCATGCCCCCCGCCACGTCGTCGAGGGTGATGAGCAGATGGTGCAGGGTGATCGTGGCGTAGAGGTTGGGGTGGCGATCCAGCGCCGCGACGCTGGCGGCATCGGTGATGTGCTCCATGACGATGCTCAGATCCGGAAAGGCGGTCGCGAGCTCTTCGTAGATCGGGACGAACTCCTTCTCCCGGTCCAGGACGAACCCTCCGGTCTCTCCGTGGATGCACAGGGGGATCCCCAGTTCGCTCATGGCCGTCAGAGCGGGGCGCAGGGCCTCGATCTCGAAGCCGCTGACCCCTCCTTCGCTGTTGGTGGTGATCCCCGCGGGATAGAGCTTGATTGCGGTGATCTCTTCGCTGAGGGGCTCGAGAAACTCCAGGTCGTAGTCCGATTTGAAAAAGAGGGTCATATAGGGTTCGAAATTCGCATCCTGCGCCGCCTCCAGGATGCGCCGTCGATAGGCCCGGAGCATTTCGCCGTCGGTGACGGGAGGGACCAGGTTGGGCATGATCAGCGCACCGCTGAAACTCTTCGCCGAGAGCGGTGCGACGGTGCGCAGCATCTCCCCGTCGCGCAGGTGCAGGTGCATATCGAGAGGTTCGTGGAGAATCACTTCAGTCATCGAAAGCCTTTAGGATGAGGTAGTGCCCCGGCTTTTGCGCAGGGACGATCCAATATTGTACGTCGATTTTCCTGTCGGTCGGATTGGGCCGGGGCAGGGGGGCCAGGAGCCTCCCCGGCGGATCGAGCGGGTTGGCCGCTTCGGCGGGAGCGGGAGGGGTCCAGCGGACCTTGGGATAGTCGATCCCCCCGGCAAAGAGCTGGTTGCAGCGCAGGATGCGCAGCGTGCTGGAGGCCAGGGCCAGGTCGGGACGGTTGAAGCGAAACTGCCAGGCGGCATACTCGCTGCAGCTGGGATAGTAGCGGCAGCTCGCCGGCAGCATCCGGGAGATGTACTGATAGCCCCGAATGGGTGCGATGAAGAAACGTCGAAATTCCAT
>CAYUXG010000116.1:0-3750 GCA_964448735.1 uncultured Nitratifractor sp.
GACCCGGACAACGGCTTTCGAAGCCGCCGCATTCAACCGCTCTGCCATCTCTCCGAAGATGACGTATTGATGAAGGACGCAATTATAGCGTCTGGCCCCTGAGTTTCCGGCATAGCCGCCGCGGGCTTAGCCGAAGACTCCTTTAGAGGCGACGATCGTGGCGAAGACGAGGATCACCATCGCCCCGAAGCGGCGGATGTAGCGCTGGTTGCCGATCATGATCGAGACGATTGTGCCCGCCAGCGTCGTCAGGATCAAAAAACCGTAGAGGATGAAAAGCAGCGTGACCTCCTGCTGAGGCAGATGCATCATGGGGCCTTCGTGCAGCAAAAAGGTCCGCACGCCGATCCAAAGGATCCAGAGATAGAGCAGGACCGAGAAGAAAAAGGCCCAGAAGAGAAATTGGATCTTGCCGCTGCGTCGCACCATCGTGCCGCTCCTTTCCCACAAAACGTGTTTCAATTCTATCGTATTGCCTCTACACATTGGGTTTTTCGCGCTGGTTTTTCATCATTGTTAGCAAAGCAAGTTTATAATGGCTTCATCTTCGCACGATGAAAGGAAAGACCATGCCCCACCCTCTCGCCGGCAAAGCTGCCCCCCGTGAAATCCTGGCGGATATCCCCGCGCTCATCAGCGCCTACTACACCCTGCGCCCCGATCCCAACAATCCCACCCAAAGGGTCGCCTTCGGCACCTCCGGCCATCGGGGAAGCTCGCTTAAACGCAGCTTCAACGAAGCCCATATCCTGGCCATCACCCAAGCGGTCTGCGACTACCGCGCCGCCCACGGCATCACCGGTCCCCTCTATCTGGGCAAAGACACCCACGCCCTCTCTACTCCGGCCCAGGAGACGGCGATCTGCGTCCTGGCCGCCAACGGTGTGGAGACCTACATCGCCGAGGAGAACGGCTACACCCCCACGCCCCTGATCTCCTTCGCCATCCTCGGGCACAACGCCAAAGCCCAGGAGCAAGCCGACGGCATCGTCATCAGCCCTTCGCACAATCCTCCCGAAGACGGCGGTTTCAAATACAACCCGCCCAACGGCGGGCCCGCCGACACCGATGTCACCGGCTGGATCGAAGATCGGGCCAACGCCCTGCTGCGAGAGGGCAATGCCGGGGTCAAGCGCCTCGGCCTCGACGAAGCCCACGCCAGCGACGCGCTGCATCTGCACGACTACGTCGGCCCCTACGTCGAAGCCCTGGGAGAGATCGTCGATATGGAAGCGATCCAAAAGGCCGGGCTCAAACTCGCCGCCGATCCCCTCGGCGGCACCGCCCTGGCCGTCTACCGAAAAATCAAGGAGCGCTACGGCCTGGATCTGGAGATTCTTCACCCCTATGTCGATCCGACTTTCTCCTTCATGACCCTCGACCATGACGGCAAGATCCGCATGGACTGCTCCTCCCCCTGGGCGATGGCTTCGCTGGTGGAGCACCGTAGCCGATACGACCTGGCCTTCGGCAACGACGTGGATGCCGACCGCCACGGCATCGTCACCCCCGAGGGGGGGCTGATGAACCCCAACCACTACCTCAGCGTCGCCATCGGCTACCTCTTCGACCGCCGCAGCTGGCCCTCCGAGCTCAAGATCGGCAAAACCCTCGTCTCCAGCTCCATGATCGACCGGGTCGCCGCCGAGCTGGGCCGGGAGGTTTACGAAGTCCCCGTCGGCTTCAAATGGTTCGTCGAAGGGCTCTTCGACGGATGGCTGGGATTCGGCGGAGAGGAGAGCGCGGGGGCGAGCTACCTGCGCTACGACCGCTCCCCCTGGTCCACCGACAAAGACGGCATCATCATGACCATGCTCGCCGCCGAGATCCGCGCCGTCACGGGGCGCGACCCCGCCGCGATCTACCGGGAGTACGAGGAGCGCTTCGGGCGCGCCTACTACGGCCGCATCGACGCCCCCGCCACCCCGGAGCAAAAAGCCCGCCTCAAGGCGCTCAGCCCCGAAGAGATCACCCACAGCGAGCTGGCGGGAGAACCGATCGAGGGGATCTACACCCGCGCCCCGGGCAACGACGCCCCCATCGGAGGGCTCAAGATCGTCACCCCCCACGGTTGGGTCGCCATGCGCCCCTCGGGGACGGAGGATATCTACAAGATCTACGCCGAGAGTTTCCTCTCCGCCGAGCATCTGCAGCGGCTCCAGGAGGAGGCCAAGGCGATCGTGGACTCCGTTCTTGGGTAGATGATGCTACACTTTCGTTCAAAATTTTCGATTTCTCAAAAAGGATAGATCCGTAGATGAATCTTTTTCCCTATGTGTTCGACAAAAAATTCAAGCGCCCCGTCGCTTACTTCTCCATGGAGTTCGCCATCGACCAGGCGCTCAAAACCTACTCCGGCGGGCTGGGCTTTCTAGCCGGATCGCACATGCGCAGCGTCAACGACCGGCGGCAGAACACCGTCGGCGTGGGCATCCTCTGGAGCTACGGCTACTACGACCAGAGCCGCCACGAAGACAATACGCTCAAAGTCGATTACCGGCGCAAATTCTACTACTTCCTTGAAGAGACCGGCATCGTCGTGGATGTGATGGTCAACGGCAAACCGGTCTATGTCAAAGTCTATCTCCTTCCGGCGAAGACCTTCGATTCGGCTCCCGTGATTTTGCTCAGCACCGACATCTTCGAAAACGACCACCTCTCCCGGACCATCACCCACCGTCTCTACGACCCCAACGAAGAGACCCGCATCGCCCAGGAGATCGTCCTGGGCATCGGCGGGGTCAAAGCCCTCAAAGCCCTGGGCCAAGAGATCGACGTCTACCATATGAACGAGGGGCACGCCCTGCCGATGGTCTTCGAACTGATGAAAGAGTATCCCGAGATGGAGGAGCTCAAGAAGCACGTGGTCTTCACCACCCACACCCCCGAGATGGCGGGCAACGAAACCCACGACGTCCACTTCCTCTCGCGCATGGGCTTTTTCAACGGCTTCTCCCTCGAAGAGATCCAACGCAAGCTCGACTACTACGAGCGCGACTTCTCCCTCACCGTCGGAGCGCTCAAAACCGCCAAGCGGGCCAACGCCGTCTCCAAGATCCACGAAAAGGTCTCCAACGAGATGTGGAAAGAGGTCCCCGGGCGCTGCGAAATCATCAGCATCACCAACGCCCAGAATATGCGCTACTGGAGCGACAAACAGCTTACGAGCTGGATGCTCGAACATGAGGATTACCAGCTCGTGGGGCGCAAAAAGCACCTCAAGCATCTCCTCTTCGAAGAGGTCGCCGACCAAACCGGCAAACTCTTCGACCCCGATGTCCTCACCATCGTCTGGGCCCGCCGTTTCGCCGAATACAAGCGCCCCAAACTCCTCACCTACGACATGGATCGCTTCCGCAGACTCCTCAACAACAAGAAGTATCCGGTCCAAATCATCTGGGCGGGCAAGCCCTTCCCGCTCGATCATGCCGCCATCGCCACCTTCAACGACCTGGTGAAGATGAGCCAGGAGTTCGCCAACGTCGCCGTCCTCACGGGCTACGAACTGCGCCTCTCCAAGATGCTCAAGCAGGGGTCCGACCTCTGGCTCAACACTCCCCGATGGGGACGGGAAGCCAGCGGCACCAGCGGCATGAGCGCCGGGGTCAACGCCTCGGTACACTTCTCCATCGACGACGGATGGCACGCGGAGTTCCAGCGCGATGGGATCAACTCCTTCACCATCCCCCACGCCGATCCCTCCCTTCCCAACGAAGAGATCGACCGGCTCGATTACCTGAGCATGATGGA
>CAYUXG010000117.1:0-3702 GCA_964448735.1 uncultured Nitratifractor sp.
GATCGATCAAGGCTTTGACACTCTCTCGGGTCCACAAAGCAAATTTGAATTTGAGTTCTTTGGGATTTTTCTCCACCAACATCGCGATAATCTTTTTCTCCTGCTCTGAAGTGAGTTTTTTATTACTTCCTTTGGGGCGACCTGCCGCTCTGACTTTGAAAAAAGATTTTCCCTCTTTCTTGTAACGGGAATAGTAGGTCGATGTCGTCTGTTCGGAAATACCAACGATCTTTGCCACCTCCCTATTGGACATTCCCTTCTCTCTTAATTTGACTACGATCTTTCGCTTCTCCGACAACTCTCTTGGTGTCAACTTTCTTGCATCTATTTTTTCCATGCTCTGATTATAACATGTTTAAGATTATTATTTGGTGGAGTAATAAGAGGCGGAAATCGGGGTTCGTATCCCGAGAATT
Organism: uncultured Nitratifractor sp.; assembly: GCA_964448735.1. Taxonomy (GTDB): domain Bacteria; phylum Campylobacterota; class Campylobacteria; order Campylobacterales; family Sulfurovaceae; genus Nitratifractor. The sequence goes on from CAYUXG010000117.1 coordinate 417, forward strand.
TCAAACGAATGGCGACCAAGTTGGCACTCAGTGGCGATAGAAGTATCAGTGAGATTGCCCGGGAGCTGTATATCAGTTCCAAGACCCTATACAGCTGGATGCGTAAGCATAAAAAGGAGTACGATCTCCTTGAGGCTGGGCAGAGCGACGATCCCGAAAGCGAGATCAAACGTTTGAAAAAAAGAGAACGCCAGATTCCAAACTGAAGATAAAGCCTAGAATTTTGACGTCAGATATGTTTTACGAAATAAAAGAGAGCCATGATTTCCTCTTTTTTTTGGCATCTAGAAAATATTTCATTATAGACTCGACGGCCACGAAATACTCTCTCGGAACTTTAGGAACAGTCCTCACGACTCTCTTCTCTTTTCTTCTGAAAAACTTCAAACGATTATCGTCAAAATACTTTTTATTGACCCTTCTTAGAGGCTTTAGAAACTTTTTCTGAAGCTTTTCAGCGAGATCTTTTTGAAAATAGATCTCGGTCGGTTTTTCCGGATCGACATAAATCAATCGATCAGAAATCTCTCGACTAAACTCCGAATCCTCTCCGCCAAACTTCTCGATATATATCCGATTCATCTGCCGCAACAACTCCAACTCGAAAACGTTCAATGAACGATTGACCTTCCGCGAAGTCATACCTGGGATCTCTTGGTCTAAGCCCAGGATCTCCGCAAAGATTCGATCGATCCCTCGTTCCAGTTCAGTATCGTAATGAATGACTCTTAAATCATCGAAGTATTTTTCATACCGAGATAGAACGTGAAACTGCTGGAGTACTTTAAGCTCTAAGGCGAACTCTTCGAAGGTCCGGGTCTCGAGATGCCGTTTGACCCGCTGGACATAGAGCGAATAGATCACATCATAGACATCGCGGAGATAGACGATGATGGTCATATGAAATCCAAGTTTTATAGAAGATTCGACAAGCTGATCGAGCATTCCACCACCGATTCCTTGAAAGAGTTCGGAAGAAAAGAGAAGGGTCGAATACCTCTGAAACAAAGACTTCAGATAGCGTTCATGACTCTTCTTCTCAAGCCGGTCTATCAATAGCGAACCGTTTCCCGAAGTGATCTGATAATCCCCTGGAGTGTTATTACCATCTTTTTCTTCGGGGTAGTCGATTCCATGTTGCTGTAGTACCGATCGGTTTTGATGAAGCCAGAGCTGGAGTGCGGAGGAACCCGTTTTTCCGCACCCTATATGGAGATAGAGTTTTTTCTCACTTTTCATCACTACTCCAGACCGCAGGATATCGGTCGAAAAACGCTTCGACACCTTTCCAACGATTTGAAAAGATCGGATCGTAAAGGGAAAAGTCCGGATTCTCCCTCAGATAGGTATCGTAGAGATGATATTCGCTGGCCCCATTCCAATGTTCGCCCCTCGCTGCCTCTCTCGCTGCATAATCATGAAACGAGTGCAGGTATTTGAAATGAAGCAAGACTCCCATTCCGTAGGCCTTTCGCACTCCGTTGATCCAGTGCATCCCTTCCCACAATCGAATGCCGGGACGATACCGAAAGAGAGGCACTTTGTTCAGCACGACCGAATCGATCCCGAAAACTCGGGAACGCACTCCTCCTTGATAGAGAAGATCTCGTCCCCGGGCACCGCCTTTTGGCCTGAAGGTAGTGAAAAACCGAGCATCATGCCAAGGTGCTTCCAATAGCATCTCCTCTCCAGGACGATAAAGCGTCTGGCGAATCGGTTTGTCGCTGTACATATCCAGCAAAGGAACACCAAGAGCTTCATGAGAGGAACGCTCCAGCGTCGCACAGAGACCAGGAATTCCATCGAACCGCTCCGGAATCGCCAAAATCTCGTCCGCATCCAGCACCAGGACCCACCCTCGATGATCGAGACGATGCAGGATCTCCTCCACCCAATCGATCCCAAACCGGGAGCTAGCATAAGACTCTTGTGTCTCGAAAAGCTCCACATCTTCCTGAGCAAGCAAATAAGGAAGAATCCGGGAATCCTCCGACGCATTATCAACGATATAGAAACGATCAACACCCATTTTCCGATAATACTCCAAAAAACCCTCGAGACGCTGATACTCGTCTCTCTGGACAAGAATGCAGATGAGCTCATCATGCCGTGGACAATAGAGGGAATCGGGCATTCGGGTCCATTCGATTTTTCTGAAGGCAGGACTTTGCGTCTCGTTCGAACTTTTCGTTCCGCGCCGTCTAGACAGATCTTCCATCCATTCCTCGGATCCTTCCCCATCCCCGTCTGAAAAGATCGAAACGGAAGATAAACATTTCGCCAACTCTTCCGAAGACAGAGCCTCCTGGAGAAAAAGGGTTTCGAGATACTTTCTTATCAGAATTCGTATCTCTTCAACAAAGATCATCCCTTTTTTGAGCCTTGCTTCGAAACGATCTGTGATCTCCTTTCGCTTAGAAGCATCGACCGTCAAGATGGCTCGATGCAGCATGCGCAGCGGCTCAAAAAGCTCAGCATACTCCTGTATCGTAATCTCACTGGAATACGAACTTTTACGGGGGAAAAGGGTAGCGATCCTCTCGATCTCTTCTTCGACTATGAAGATCCCACTTAGAATCAAATGCGAAAGCAGAAAAACCAATGCTCCATCTTCCGTCGGCTCTTCTGAGGTCAAGGAGAGACGATCGGGCCATACCGACAAAAAAAGCTCCAGTTTTCGCACCGACAACACCGTCACTTCATCGCAGCGCTTCAGCCATAAAGGCGAACAATAATCCCAAATCGTCGAAACGCTTCGACGAAAAACAGCAGAATCCTTTTGCCATCTCCCTCCCATCCAACGGTAGAGTTCACGAACCGATGTAAACTCCCCCAGCACAAGGTAGAGTCTCAGTAACAAAAGTGCCTGAAGATCCGTTATCCGGCCTGCTTCTCGTTTCTCCTCAAGCACAATACTCAACTCCTTGAGCCGACCGTCTCGATACAGTTGGAACGACGAAGAGTCGAGGACATTTGCGAACACTTTTGCATCACTTTCTCTCCATTGATTCCAGAGTTCCAGATCGTACTCGAGATACATCGCTTTCGTAGGAATCCGACGACCGCTTTCACTATCATAGACTTCGATCTTCCCCTCTTTGAGAGCGAGATTTCCCGAATCGATCGTAACACTAAAAGCATGGTAACCATCACTCCCAAACGCTTGGGCCAGATCCGGACGATAGCCGTCGGCGCGGACCGTTGCGAGCTCTATCCCATCCACCTCGAGTCTGATTTCGATCTTGTGATCAGGATTGCAGCGATCCAGCACCCATCCCGAAACGAT
>CAYUXG010000118.1:0-3670 GCA_964448735.1 uncultured Nitratifractor sp.
AGGTGGAGTTGAACATCAGCTCCGTATGCTCGGGGTCGAGGATTTTGAACGCCTGTTCCTGGTAGGTTTTGGCGTTTTCGAGCACCGTTTCCCGGTCGAGGACTTTGCGGGTTTCGCTCTTGCCCGTAGGATCGCCGATCATGGCGGTGAAATCCCCGATGAGCAGCTGCACCGTCGCTCCATGCTTCTGAAACGCCGCCAGTTTCTGGAGGATCACCGTATGTCCCAGGTGCAGATCCGGGGCGGTGGGATCGAGCCCCAGCTTGACCTTGTAGCGTTCGCCCGTTTCGTAAAACTTTCTGACCAGCGCTTCGATCCTCTCTCGATCGATGATTTCAGCGGTTCCCCGTTCGATCTCCGCCAGTGCTTTCTCTACGCTCATCCCTGCTCCTAATTGTGGTTGTAGGCATCGTCGAGAGCGACGATCTCTACCAATTTGAATTTTTTGGAGACCCCCTGGGCGATCTCCTTTTTGTTGGCCCGCTCCGATTCCACTTCGATCCGGCAATACTCCGCACTCTCGCTGCTATAGATCCCCAGCTCGATGCTGACCACGTTCAGCCCCATCTGGGAGAGTTGGGTCAGCAGCCGGGCGAGGACCCCTTTTTGGTTCTGTAACGCCACGATCAGACGGTAACGGGCCAGCTTGCTGCTGCGCCACTGCACGAAGAGCATCGGCGCTCCCTCCCGCATCATCCCGTAGGCTTTGCGGCAGAGTTTATGGTGAATGATAGCTCGGTTATCCTTATAGAAGGCCACGATATCGTCGCCCGATTTGGGGTGACAGCAGAAGTCGAACTCCACCCGCTCGATGGGTTTGTTGGTGTAGAAGCTGAAGTGGTCGATCTCTTTGATAGCGGGGCGTTTGTAGCCCCGCTTGAGCACTTCCCAGAAACGCACTTCCCGGATCTTCGCCTCTTTGGCGATCTTGTGAATCTTCTCCCGTAGCACGTCGAGATTCTCGGGCAAGCGTTCGATGGAGGAGTCGGCGCCCACGCTTTCGAGGATCTCCCGAATCTCCGAAGGCTTGCGGTCGAAGATCGTCGCCAGGATATTGTAGGCGGTCAGTTCGTTGACCTCCCGGGTGCGCTGCCGGCACTGGGCGCGGATCCCCTCCTTGGCTTTGGAGGTCTTGACCGTATCGACCCAGGAGCAGTGCAAGACCGGCTCTTGCTCCGTTTCGATGCGGACGATGTCGCCGTTTTTGAGGATCGTCAGCAGGGAGGCCCGCTCTTTGTTGATGATGGCCGTGGTGGCCCGCTCCCCGATCTCCGAATGCACGGCATAGGCGAAATCGAGCGCGACGGAATCCTTGGGCAGGGTGAAGTAATCCCCCTTGGGAGAAAAGACCACGATATCTTCGCTGAAGAGGTCGTTTTTGGCCAATTCGTAAAACTCTTCGATGGAGTCGTCCTGATAAGGAAGGCTCTTGAGCCATTCGAGATTGACCGAGGCGAGCCCCTCCTCTTCGACCCCCTCTTTGTACTTCCAGTGCGCGGCGATCCCGTACTCCGCCAGGTGGTGCATCCGCTCCGTGCGGATCTGGGCTTCGACGATGTTCTCCTCGTCGAAGAGGGTCGTATGGATCGTCTGGTAGCCGTTGTCCTTGGGCAGCGCGACGTAGTCCTTGAAGCGGGAGATCAGGGGAGTGAACTGCAGATGCAGCGCCCCCAGGGCTTCGTAGCACTGGATCGGCTCTTTGACGATCACCCGCACCGCCAGCAGGTCGAGCACCTCGTCGATACCGATCCCTTTGCGGTGCATCTTGAGGTAGATGGAGTAGTAGTGTTTGACCCGGCCGATCACTTCGAAATCGAGGCGGTGAAAGCCCTGCATGCAGAGGGCGTTTTTGACCTTTTCGATGAAGGAGTTGAGGCGAATATGCAGGCTCTGGTGATGGGTCTGGATGTACTCGTCGATGCGGCGGTAATCCTTGGGGTAGATGTATTTGAAGCTCAGATCCTCCAGGAGATTCTTGATCCGGGAGATTCCCAGTCGGTGGGCGATGGGGGCGTAGACCACCAGCGTCTCCTCCGAAATGCGAAGCTGTTTCTCCGGAGGAAGAGCGTCGAGGGTGAGCATATTGTGGAGCCGGTCGCAGAGCTTGATGATGAGCACCCGCACATCCTCGATGGAGGCGATGAGCATCTTGCGGAAAGTCAGAGCCGAGCTGATGAGCCGTTCGTTGGATCCCGAGGGGACCAGCTTCTCGTCCCGGATCTCCACGATCTTGGTCAGCCCCTCCACGATATGGCGCACATCTTCGCCGAAGCGTTCGGCGATCTCTTCGATCGTATGGGGCGTATCCTCCACCACGTCGTGCAGCAGCGCGGAGACCACCATCGTCTCGTCTCCACTGATGGAGGCGGTGATGGCGGCGACGAGGATCGGGTGGATCACGTAGGGTTCACCGCTCTTGCGCTTCTGCCCTTCGTGGGCTTGGATGGCGAAGTCGAGCGCTTCGCGGATCGTCTGGTTGATCTCGATCTGGGTTCCCAGGAGGGTGATCGCCTCCTCCACATCCTTTAGCTTACGGATCAGCTCCAAAAATTCGTTCAAGAATCAGCTTTCCAGTTCGACCCGCAGTTTACCTTCGGCAATTTCATACAGAGCGATGTCGGTGGCTTTGTGCTTTTTGATATCCATATCGACCAAGGGAGTCGCCCCGGAGCTGAGCTCTTCGGCGCGTTTTCCGACGGCTTTGGCCAGCAGATAGCGGTCCTGGTTGATCCGGTCGAGGGCTTTGGCGGTGATTTGTTCCAGTCTTTTCATCTCTTTTTCCTTTGTAACATTATGGTGTAATCGATCCTCAATGGACGATGGAGCACAGACTCGTATCTCCCTGCACGATTTTGAGCAGGTTGCCCGCTTCGAACATGTTGCAGACGACGATCGGGAGATTGTTCTCCTTGGCCAGGGCGATGGCGGTGTCGTCCATCACCCGGATATGATCGCTCAGGGCCCGGTCGTAGCTGATCTCGGCGAGCTTCTTCGCATCGGGATACTTCATGGGGTCTTTGTCGTACACTCCGTCGACTTTGGTCGCTTTGATCAGCATGTCCGCTTCGATCTCGCTGGCACGCAGCGTCGCGGCGGTGTCGGTGGTGAAATAGGGGTTTCCCGTCCCGCCGGCGAAGACGACGACGCGGCTCTTCTCCAGGTGACGCCGGGCGCGGCGGACAATGAAACTCTCCCCGATTTCGTGCATGTCGATGGCGCTCTGAAGCCGCGCCTCCATCCCGATGCTCTCGAGCGCCTCTTGGATCGCCACGCCGTTGATGACGGTGGCGAGCATCCCCATGTAGTCACCGCTGGTGCGCTTGATGATGCCGTCCTTGGCCGCGGTGACACCCCGGATGATGTTGCCGCCGCCCACGACGATGGCCACTTCGATCTCGTGGTCCACCAGGGATTTGATCTCGTCGGCGATGTATTTGAGGATCGAAGTGTCGATCCCGTAGCCCTCTTCTCCCGCCAGCGCTTCGCCGGAGAATTTCACCAATACACGTTTGCGTTCTTTCATCGTCCCCTCCGCTACTTTTGCCGCGATTATACCCAAAATTGCCTATCGGGTCCGGGAGGGAGCCTCCGCACCCTTAGATCCGGATCAACTGCAGAGGATTGATCAGTTTGGAGTGTTGGGTCGCCTGGAAGATCAGCTTTTTGCGGA
>CAYUXG010000119.1:0-1587 GCA_964448735.1 uncultured Nitratifractor sp.
GATGTGAAACTCTCCGGCGTCGAGCCCCAAAACGGGGTCTATCTCAAGGAGGAGATTTTGCGGGTTTTGATGACACGCTTTCACGAAAAGACGGTTTCCGATGCTTCGGCGGCGCGGAGCCGGATCGAAGTCCCCTCCTACCACTTTAGCTATTCTCCTCTGACCTATGACAAGAACGGATATGTGATTCGTTATCGCGTCGGTTCGAGCATCACCTTCCAGGTTACGACTCCCAAAGAGAAGGTGCAAAAGGTGATCTCCACCAGTGAAGATGTGAATATCCAACCCGGGTCGCTTACCAGTTCTGCGGCCAGGGATGCGGCGATTCGGGTGGCGATCCGCAAAGCGATGGACAAATGGATCGCCTATGTAGCTCAAAAGGGTGTCGGGAAGTGATTCCACCCTTTTTCGACTTTCTCGCATCCAAACCGCTCTACTACAAAGAGATCGACCATGAACGGATCCACCGGGCCTACGATGCGATTCGGCAGGATTTTGCCCATCCGCCGGTGATCCATCTCGTGGGCACCAACGGGAAGGGAAGTACGGGAAGGATGATTGCCCATTTGGCGAGATCATCCGGAATGGAAGATGGAAGATGGAAGATGGAAGATGGCGAAGGGGGGAGTAACTCTCCACTCTCCGTCGGGCACTACTCTTCGCCCCATATCCTGCGCTTCAACGAACGGATCTGGATCGACGGGGAGGAGGTCTCCGACGAAGCGCTGGAAGAGGCGCACCGGAGGCTCTATAAACTGCTGGGACGGCAGATGAGCGAAGCGTTGAGTTATTTCGAGTACACGACGCTGCTGGCGTTGCTGCTTTTCGAGCATTGCGATCTGATCGTGCTGGAAGCGGGGCTTGGGGGGGAGTATGATGCAACAAACGTCGCCGAGAACAAACTCCTCACGGTCGTCACCCCCATCGGCCTCGACCATCAGGCTTTTCTCGGAGAGACGATCGAAGAGATCGCCGCGACCAAGCTACGCAGCATCGCCCCCGGCGGCAAAGTCTTGCTCGCGCCCCAGCCCTATGAAGCGGTCCTTTCCGTGGCCGAACGCATCGCCGACGAGCGCAAAGCGAAATTGCGGATCGCGGACGCATCCAAAATCCAAAATCCAAAATTCAAAACCCTTTGCCAAGAGAAAGCGTGGCCCGAATTTCTCTGCCGCAACGCCGCCGTCGCTTTTGAGGCATTGCAGTGGCTGGGGATCGAAAGCGACCCGGAGGCTCTGGGATCTTTGGAACTCTTTGGACGCTATTTCCCCCTTGCTCCCAACGTCCGTATCGACGTGGGGCACAACCCCCTTGCCGCGAAGGCTCTTGCCCAGGCAATCGCCCCCGGCACGGTGCTGATCTACAATACCCTTGCGGACAAGGATTACCGGGAGGTGCTGGAGATCCTGCGCCCCAAAATCGGCCGGGTGGAGATCCAACCCATCCAGACGCAGCGTGCACTTCCTCTGCAAGAGTTGGAACGGACCTTGGAGGAGATGGAGATTCCCTGGAGCTACTTCGACGGGCATCTCTTTTCCCATGAACGCTATCTGGTCTTCGGCTCTTTCTATACGGTGGAAGCGTTTTTGA
>CAYUXG010000119.1:1687-3657 GCA_964448735.1 uncultured Nitratifractor sp.
TCCCATGAACGCTATCTGGTCTTCGGCTCTTTCTATACGGTGGAAGCGTTTTTGAGACGTGAATAGACAAGAGATCTTGTTCTTTTATTGGCTATAATCCATGGATGCCGACGGTCAGACGAAAAGATGGATACCGCTTTTTCTTTTTCAGCGATGAACATGAACCGAAACATATCCATGTAGAGCGGGCGGAGATCTATGCACGTGTCGATTTGGAGCGAATGGTGATAACCGAAAGTGTCCGTTGTTCAGGGAAGGAACGGAGGAAAATTCTACGAATTTGCGAAGAGTATCGAAATGAGATGTTGGAGGCTTGGAATGAATTCTTCAATGCAGAAAACTTTGATTGAAAAGTTGGAATTCGGCGATACGATCCGAGTCTATTTAAATAGCGGAGACATTCTCACTCTCCCTTATGAGTATACACGGCGGATCGAAGCGTCAAATCCGGAAGACTTAAAAGAGTATCGTCTGATCGGAGGTGGCATCGGGATTCATTTTCCGCGGATTGACGAGGACATTTCTTTAAACGGCATATTGCGTTATAAATGGAGCCATGAACTTCAGGCGTCCTGAATCCGCCTTTTTCTGATTTTCTTTCTTACGTATCCAATCATAAGGTAATTATTTGATGGAAAGCTCCCGACTCTTCGAATATCTGGAACAGACCCCCCCTGCACAGCGCGCAGAGCTCTTGATCGCTCGGGACGAGCGGGGGACGGAGGCCGCCGCGGCGGTGCTGCGTTTTTGGGGGATCACCCCCTTTGTATTGCCTCAGCTGCGCCTGAGTGTGGGAGAGGATCTTCGCAGTTACGCCCCCGAGATCCGGGAGCTTCTCTGTACGCTCGGAGCCTACTACCGTTTCGAGGGCGAAAAGATGCTCCTCTCGCCCGTGCATACCCTGAGCCTGCCCCTTCCGCGGCGAGCGTGTTTCGACACGTTTGCGCTGGAGTTCGGCGAGCGGCTGGATCTGGAGGCGTTCAAGGATCGTCTCTATCGCTGGGGATACCATTTCGTCGATCTGGTCAGCGAAGAGGGCGAAGTCTCGGTGCGCGGCGATATCGTCGATCTCTACTCTCCCGGTGCGGAGCATCCCTGGCGCATCAGTCTTTTCGACGAAGAGATCGAGAGTATCCATCCCTTCGATCCCGACACCCAAAAGCGGCAAGGTGACGAGCTCGAAGCGGTGCGCGTCGAGCCCGCCTTTTTGGCGCTGGAGGAGGAGGCACATCGGGCGCTGATGCAGCGGGTGGAGAACAGCCCCTACGAAGTCTTCGTCAAAGATCTCGATTCTTTGGGGCTTTGGCATCTGGAGGAGCTGGGAGAGAATCTCTTGGAGCGGATGCGTGCGCTGGCTCTCGAGCCGATCGAGGAGGAGCTCGAGGAGCTCTACTCTCTGACGCAGCCTCTGATATCCCGGCAGAGCTATCCCGAGCAATCCCTGCCTCCGGCGCGGAAGTGGCGGGATCTGGAAGTGGCCGATGCCAACAAGCTGATCGAAGCCCACCGGGACAAGCGCATCACGATCATCGCCCGCAGCGAGAGCCTGGTGCGGGGCAGCCAACTCATCGACCTGGATCGGCTGGAGTTCATCTATCAGGAGGGGATCCTCAATCTCCTGGGGCCCGATCGGCTGATCCTCTCGCTGAACAAACCGATCAAACGCAAACGGGTCAAACGCCCCTCTTTGGTGCTCGACGAATTGCGGGTGGGGGAGTATGTGGTGCATGAGACCCACGGGGTGGGAATCTTCCGCGGGATCGAAAAGCGCGACGTGCTGGGGGCGACCCGGGAATTCGTCCTGCTGGAGTATCAGGGCGAAGACAGTCTGCTGGTGCCGGTGGAGAATCTGGAGGTTCTCGACCGCTACGTCGCCGAGGGGGGAAGCCTGCCGGTGCTCGATCGTCTGGGCAAAGCCAGCTTCAAGCGTCTCAAGGGGAAGGTTCGGGAAAAGCTCTTCGCCATCGCGT
>CAYUXG010000120.1:0-3613 GCA_964448735.1 uncultured Nitratifractor sp.
GCGCTCTCCAACTCCAAAGATTATCTCAAAGTCAAAACCGACAGTACCCAGCCCGAAGAGATCGAAGCATTTCATGACGTCGTAAAGCGCTGGAGCGAAAAGTACAAAGTGGCTCTCGAGAAAGTCGAAGGGAAAAACACCTACTACATCCTCGGCCAGCAGTAACGCCGTATGCCCCTTGGATCGCTCAACGATGAGCAGCTCAGGGCGGCGACGGCCCCGGCCGGACACAATCTGATCATCGCCAGCGCCGGTACGGGCAAAACCTCCACGATCGTCGGGCGTATCGCCCATCTCCTCCGCCGCGGCACCCCTCCGGAGAAGATCCTTCTCCTGACCTTCACCAACAAAGCCGCCGGAGAGATGACCGCCCGGCTCAAACAGTACTTTCCCACGCAGACCGTGGATCGCATCGAGGCAGGAACCTTCCACGCCGTCTGCTATCGCTGGCTCAAGGAGCGTTCCGATAAAGTGCACCTCAAACAGCCCGGAGAATTGAGGACGCTCTTTCGCAGCATCTACGAGAAACGGGATCTCAAACGGGTAGGGTACCCGACTCCTCCCTTCTCCGCCACCTATCTCTATGATCTGTACAACCTCTATCAAAATGCTTCGCTCGACGCCTTCGATGCATGGTTTCTGGAAGATTACCCCGAACATGAGTGCTGGATGGATATTTACATGGATATTCTCGAAGAGTTTGAGCACACCAAAGAGACCTACGGATTTCTCTCCTTCAACGATCTTCTCCTCAAGGTCAAGAAACGGGTGGAAGAGGGCGAAGCGATTCCCTTTTCGGAAGTGCTGGTGGACGAGTATCAGGATACCAACACCCTGCAAGGAGCCCTCATCGATGCGCTCAATCCCCCTTCGCTCTTCTGCGTCGGGGATTACGACCAGAGCATCTACGCTTTCAACGGAGCCAACATTGCCAACATCGCCACTTTTACCGAGCGCTACCCCGATGCGGAGGTCCACACCCTCCGGGTCAACTACCGATCCGGCGCGGCGATTCTCTCCCTGGCCAATCGGGTGATCGAGCGCAACGAGCGGATCTATCCCAAAGAGCTCAAGGTCGGAAAGCAGGGAGAGTCCTATCCACCGAAACTGCTGATCTACGAAGAGCTCTTCGAACAGTACCAGGCGATCGCCGGGATCATCGCCGAGTCGGGGAGTGCCCGTCACGACGAAATCGCCGTGATTTTTCGCAACAATGCCAGTGCCGACGGGATCGAAGCGAGCCTTCGGGAACGGGGGATTCCTTGCCGGCGTAAAGGGGGCACGAGCTTCTTCGAAGCAAGAGAGGTGAAGTTCCTCCTGGATCTGATGAGCCTGCTGGTCAATCCCCGGGATATGATGGCTTTTATCCATATTTTTGAATATGGCCAAGGAATCGGCACGGCGATGGCCAAAGAGATCTTCCAGTGTCTGCTTCATTTCGGGGAGGGGGATCTGCATCGCGGCCTTTTGCACCCGACGGTCACGACCCTGCCCAAGCTCAACCCCAACAAAAACACCCAGCTCGGCCTCTTCGACGACGATCTGGAGATCGGTTCGGTGACCCGCTTCGCCCATCTGGAGATGGAGGAGGAGATTCGGGCCCACCCGCTGCTCAAGCACCCCCGTCTCAGCCAGGACGGCGTGAAATTTTTTATCCGTTTCTACCGCTTCTATCGGGAGATCGACCGGAGCCGACGCCCCGGAACCATCCTGCGTAAGGCGGCCTCTTCGTCACTCTATCAGGAGGTGGTCCGGCAACTCTCCGCCCAACGTGCCCGGCTCAAAACCGGTGAAATCGATCCAGAAAGAGAAGAGCTCGCGAGGGAGCGGATTCTGCGAAAAGCCAGGCTGTTGAGCGATCTCGCTTCTCAGTATCGGGATCTGGGGCGTTTCGTCAACGCCATGATCCTGGGCGGGGGAGAGATGAGCGAAGGCGAGGGGGTCCATCTCATGACGGTGCACGCCTCCAAAGGGTTGGAGTTCGAGACGGTCTTCATCGTCGATCTGATGGACGGGCGTTTCCCCAATCGCAAACTGATGGAGCGCACCGGCAGCATGGAAGAGGAGCGCCGACTCTTCTACGTGGCGGTCACCCGTGCCAAAAGCCGTCTCTTTCTCAGTATGGCCAAATATGATCGGGTCAAAAAGATCGACTTCAAACCCTCTCCCTTTCTCGAGGAAGCGGGGCTCATACGAAGCACCGCTGCCCTATGATATAATCGCGTCCAGATTCAACAAAAGGACCGATATGAGCAACAAGCGCATCGAACATCTGGAGCGGATCAAAGAAGCGATCAAAAACTCCGATCTGAGCGAAGAGGAGAAGAGCAGCTCCTTCAAACACATCGAAGAGTGGTATGCCGAGGACAAAGCGTTCGGGACACTTTATGAGAAACTTGCGGAGATTTCACCCAAAATCGAGGCACTGCTCGAAGAGCTCGGATTGATCTAAAAAGTCTCAATCCGGTTTTTTCGCCGTCAAGAGAAAAGCCGGATAATCTCCCTGCGGTTTGTGGATCACCGTAGAGTCGCTGATCGTGGCCTCTTCAAATCCCGCTTCAAGACACCATCGCAAAATCTCCTCCCTGTCGAAACCGTGATGGCGCACTCCGGTATCGATCGTATGAAAGCTTCCGTCTTCGCTGTCGATATCGCAGCAGGCCAAAAAAGCTCCCGGTTTGAGCATTTCGTAAAATTTGCAAAAGAGGGCGGGGACGTCTTCGATATGGTGTAGCGTCATGGTCGAGACCAAGCCGTCGGCCTTTTCTCCTTCGTAGCTCTTTTGCGTCAAATCCGTTTGGCAAAGCTCCAGAGTACAGGGAAGTCGTGACTGCTTCTGCCTGAGCTGCTCGATCATCGAATCGGAGATATCGACGGCGATGATTTTGCCGACGTAGGGCGCGAGGCGTTCGGTGAGCAGACCGGTTCCCGCTCCGAAGTCGATCAGCGTCATCTCCTTTTTCAAGTCGACGTTTTGGCGAATGCTTTGTGCCATCTCATCGACGTAGCGCAGACGGTAAGAGGTGCTGTCGTACTCCTTCGAGCGTATTTCAAAATGGTCTTTCTTCATCTCGCTTTCACTTTCTATATTTCAACAATATCTTTCTGCATTCTATCAAAAAAGCGTTGCGGCAACGCTGCCTCCGAGTCGGATCGATTCCCAGAAGATATCAACGTGTTTCTCGAACAGTGTTACGGCTGAAGAAGTCGATTTGCCGTCCAACTTCAGCAAAACGACCTGGATCTGGTAAAAAAAGAGCGGGGCGAAAAATTCGTTGGCCAGCATCAGCGGATCGGAGGATCGGATCATCTCCTCCTGCATCATATGAAAGAGGATCGTCGAGAGCTTCTTGACATTCTGCTGATAGAAGTGTTCGTAATAGAGGTCTCGGATCTTTTGATTGCGAAAGATCTCCTGCATCATGAGACGAAAGAGCGCCTCGTTCTGAGGATCGAAACTGAGCAGTTTGAACGTCGTCGCGATCTTGGAAAGAACCGATTTGCCTTTTTTGTAGATCTGTGGATCTTCGTCGAAACGTTCGAAGATCTTGAGCAGGGCGGAGTCCATCATCTCGTTGATCAGGTGCTGGAGGATCTCTTCCTTGCCTTTGAA
>CAYUXG010000121.1:0-3582 GCA_964448735.1 uncultured Nitratifractor sp.
GCGTTGATGATCTCGTCTTTGCTGAAGACCCGTTGTTTGCGCAGTGCCAAATAGGCGAGGATGTCGAAGGTTTTGCCGTTGAGAGAGACGATCTTGTCGTCGTATTCGATCTTTTTGTTGGCGATGTCGATGCAGAGGCGCTCGATGTTGACCTTGGTACCGTAGAGATTGCGCATGTTGGCCAAAACCCTGGCAGCGATGAGATCGGGCTCGTAGATATGGTTGAAGACCACGTCGTCCACCCCCAGGGCGAAGAAAGCCCGTTGATTCTCGGCATGTTCGGTCAAGAGGATGATCTTGGTCTCTTTTTTCTTACGCTTGATCTCATTGACGTAGCGCTCGAGGGAAAACTGCACTCCTTCGTCCACAATGATGATCAGCTCGTAGTAACGGAAATAGGTGAAATTGCTCGCATCGTAAAGATCTTTTGCACTGTCGACGATGCAGATAAAATATTTGCCGATCTCTTTTTCCACCTCTTCGGCGAACTCTTCGTCGAACCCTACTGTCAATATCCTCATTTTATCCCATCAAGTTCTGTTCTAAAATCTGCGAAAGCCCCATCTCTCCGGCATTTCATGGCCGGACTTCCGCTTCTCATAGCGTATTTATATCTAAAGCATGCTTATTAAAAAATAAAAGAGATTTTCAGGTAATTTTGGATATTTTTTATCCCCTGCGAAAAAGAAGAGTTTCGTCGATCAATTTCTCACCCGTACATAAAGGCGAATCGGCGCGGGATACCCCTCGACCGTTCGGCTCGAATCCTTCGGATCGAGAAAATCTCCGAGGCTCTGCGTCTCGATCCAGTCGGTTTTTCGCTGCTCTGTCGTGTCGGTTTTGCGGATCTCCAATACCTCCACATCGGAAAAACCCGCTCTGCGGCACCACCCCTTGAGCGCGTCGATCGTGGGAACGAAATAGACATTGGGAACCTTGCCGTAACGCTCCGCCGGACTCAGGCAGATCTCCCCCTCCCCTTCGATCATGAAAGTGTCGAGAAAGAGTTCTCCGCCCTTTTTGAGCCCCTTGCGCAGGGCTTTGAGCGTCGCGATCGGATCGCTGCGATGGTAGAGCACCCCCAGGCAAAAGAGCGTATCGAAAGGATGCTCGTAAAAAGGCAAATGCTCCACCCCCAGCAGTTCATAACGGATTGGACTTCGGAAAAAACGATTGAGAAAGAGAAATTGGGAGTAGTAAAGCGGCGAAGGGTCGAAACCCACCAGCTTCGCGGGATTTTGGCTCTGCATCCGAAAGAGATAGTAGCCGTTGTTGCAGCCGATATCGCCTACCACTTTGTCTTTCAGATCGAAGTGGGGCTCGAGGAGATTGTATTTGATCTGGCTGCGCCACTCGCTGTCGATGAGCAACTTTCCAAGACAAAAGGGGCCCTTGCGCCAGGGCATGAGCCGTCGCGCCGTCGCCTCGATGCGCTTGCCTTCCTGCGCTTCGTAATCGGGATCCAGCACGGCGTGCACCTCATCGCCCAGTTCGACCCGCTCCACCTGCGGTTCTCTCAACGCCCCGATCGCCTCCTGAAGCGGCGCGATGTTTTTCCACCCCAGCCACTTCCTTCGCTCGGCTCTGAGCGCTCCAAGATCCATGCCGTTACTTTTTGAGAGTCGCTTTGAGGATCACCTGCTTTTGCAGCGGTCGATCGCCGGGACCGGTCGGCACCCTGTCGATCTTGTCGACGACCTTCTGTCCCTTGATCACTTCCCCGAAGATCGTGTAGCCTCCGTTGAGCCAAGGGGCGGGAGCGACGGTGATGAAAAATTGGCTTCCGTTGGTGTTGGGCCCTCGATTGGCCATCGCCAAGAGATAGGGACGATCGAAGACCAGATTGGGGGCATACTCGTTCTTGAAATCCTTGCCCCAGATCGATTGGCCGCCCCGGCCCGTGCCGGTAGGATCGCCTCCTTGGATCATAAAGCCTTTGATGACCCGGTGAAAGATCGTCCCATTGTAATAACCCTTTTGCACCAGCTTCGTGAAATTCTCCACCGCCATCGGAGCCTTTTTCGGGAAGAGCTTCAGCTCGATCGTTCCTTGATTCGTCTTTAGCACCACGACGGGAGCTTTGGCGCCCGCCCAGAGCGTCGCCAACGCCAGAAGCCATCCGATCAGAAACTTTCTCATCAGTTTTCCTTCTCGCAGACCACGTCGAGGCGCTCCAACACCCGTTCGAAAAAGTCTCCCGCATCCCTCTGGGCATCGTCGTTGAACTCGATGTAGATCCCGTCCTTTTCATGATCTTTGGAGATGTTTTCGAAAACCATGGGGTTCATGCCCGTCTCCTTCTTCGCCGTATCGATCGCTTCGAGGATCTGCTTTTTGAGCTCCGCATTGTCCCCGAAGGTAAGGCTCAGCCCCTCATAGCGCTCTTCCATCCGTACATGTGCCGTGATGCACTGCGTCATCGTTTCATCCTTTTGCGTTTGATAGCGTCATTGTAACTCAAGAGCGATGAAAGGAAAAAGACCCCGGCTGAGAGATCCCATGGTTTCGCAGTGGATCGGGAAGTGCAAAACTTTTCAGTACAATAGAGCCGATTTTTTTCAAGCTGCAAGGAGAACGATTGGCTCTGGCACTCGCACGCAAATACCGTCCCCGATCCTTCGACGACCTGGTGGGCCAGGATGCCGTCTCCCAGACCCTGGCCCAGGCCCTCGACGGAGACCGGCTCTCGCATGCCTATCTCTTCTCCGGCCTGCGCGGAAGCGGCAAAACCTCCACCGCCCGGATCTTTGCCAAAGCGCTCCTGTGCGAGCAGGGGCCCGGCTCCCATCCCTGCGAAACATGCCCCCACTGCATCATGGCCAACGAAAATCGCCACATGGACATCATCGAGATGGACGCCGCTTCCAACCGGGGGATCGACGACATCAAAGAGCTGATCGAACACACCAAATACAAACCCGGCAGCGGCCGCTTCAAGATCTTCATCATCGACGAAGTGCACATGCTCACCACCCAGGCCTTCAACGCCCTGCTCAAAACCCTCGAAGAGCCCCCCGACTTCGTCAAATTCATCCTCGCCACCACCGATCCGCTCAAGCTGCCGGCGACGATTCTTTCGCGCACCCAGCACTTTCGCTTCAAAAAGATCCCTCCCCGCCTGGTGCTGAGCCATCTGGAGCACATCCTCAACCTGGAGGGGGTGGAGTACGAGCCCGAAGCCCTGGAGATCATCGCCCGCAGCGGTGCGGGGAGTCTGCGCGACAGCTTGACTCTGCTCGATCAGGCGATCGTCTACTCCAAAAACCGCGTCGATCTGCCCACGGTCACCGGGATGCTGGGGATCATCGAACCCAGCCGCCTCGACGCCCTTCTCGACGACATTCTTCGCAAGGACCAAGCGAAGATCCTCCAATTCGTGCGCAGCTCCTCCGAATATGAGACCGAAATGATCGTAGATGAGATGATCCTTCATCTCAAGGAGCTCCTCTTCTCCCGCGATCCCCGTTTTACCCCTTTGGTACTGGATCGTTTCTTTCGGATTCTCGCCGAGGCCAAAGAGCTCCTGGCCTTAGGAAGCGACGGCGAATTTGTCCTCTCCCTGACGCTGCTGAAGATGACCGA
>CAYUXG010000122.1:0-3578 GCA_964448735.1 uncultured Nitratifractor sp.
TATTCTGATCTTTGGCTTTCTTCGCCGGTTTGGACTCCGGTTTTTGAGCCGAAGAATCGGGCTTTTTCTCCTCGACGGGGACGAAACGCACTTTGGGAAGCGCCTGCTCCTTCGCCTCTTGGGCTTTGGCCTTGGCTTCTTCAAGCTCTTTGCGCACCTGCTTTAGAGGATGCCCCTTGAAATAGCCGTTGTAGTAGAGCCAGCGGTAGATCTTCGCCGCGATAGGCCCCGAAGCGCTGCCTCCGTGTCCCCCGTGCTCCATCAGCACCGTCACCACATACTCGGGGTTTTTGAAGGGCGCATAGGTGGTGATCCAAGCGTGGGATTTTTTGAAATAGGCGAGTTGAGACTCTTTGACCCTTTTTTTCACATCCTGAGGGATCGAAACGACTTGAGCCGTTCCCGTCTTGCCGGCGACCTTAATCGGAAGATTGTGCAGCGCTTTATAGGCCGTACCCCTGCGATCGTTGCAGACATCGTACATCCCCAGTCGAATGGTTTGGAAATGCCTGGCATTGAAGGGGATCTTCACCCTTTTGGGATGAATTTTTACCCCATCGATCTCTTTGGCCAAGGTAGGAACCGGCAGCCATCCCGTAGCGAGAAAGGCAGTGTAGCGGGCAACCTGCATCGGCGTGACGTTGTCGTAGCCCTGCCCGATGGCGGCGATGACGGTTTCTCCCTTGTACCAGGGCTGATGGTAGCGCTTGCGCTTCCATGCTTTGTCGGGGATGATCCCCCGATACTCCCGGGGAAGGTCGATGCCCGTTTTGACCCCCAGGCCGATCTGTTTGAGTGTCTTGGCGATCTTGTCGATGCCGATCTTGAGGCTCTTGTCGTAATAGTAGACGTCGCAACTCTCCCGGATCGATTTGCGCAGATCCACATCCCCGTGGCCCCATTTTTTCCAGCAGCGAAACTTGTGCTTACTCTTATCGATGGTGATGTAACCTTTGCAGAATTCATGCTCGTCCAGGATTCCCTTGCCCGCTCGGGAAGTGGCCAGCGCCACGCCCATCTTGATGACCGATCCGGGAGGATAGACGGCGTTGATGAGCTTGTTGCTGAAGGGATGGCCCAGGTTGTTTTGCAGCGCCTTCCAATCTTTGACGCTGATGCCGCCGACGAAGAGGTTGGGATCGAAGCTGGGGTTGCTCACCGCCGCGAGCACTTCTCCCGTGGTGCGCATGACGATCACCACGCCGGCGCGTTTGCCCAGCAGGTCGTAAATGTATTTCTGTAGATCCATATCGAGGTTGACCTTGAGCGTGCGGTTGCTGACGGGCTCTTTGCGTTCGAGTACCTGCAGTGCCTTGTTGCGGGCGTTGACTTTGCTGACGACGTAGCCGAGCTCACCCTCCAAAAGCCGGTTGTAGTAGAGCTCCAAGCCGCTTTTCCCGGTGCGACCCACCACCTCCGTGACTTTGTCTTTTTCATTCTCTTTTCGGTTCGAGCGCCCGACGTAACCTACGACGTGGGCGGCGAACCTGCCATAGGGGTAGTAGCGCTTGGTCTCCGCCTGCACTCGAATATTCTTCTCGTTACTGAGCTGGGGATAAATTTTCATCATCTCCGAATAGGGAATGAAGTCGATCACCTGGATATATTCATGATTGTAGGGAGAGCTCTGCTTCCGATAGACTTTGCGCATGACGCTTTCGTTGATATCGGGAAAGTAGCCTTTGATGACGGAGATCACTCTTTCCAGCTCTCCTTTTCGTCGGTTCAAATGCGGTGCGATCGAGAGTGAAAACCCGATCTTGTTGACCGCCAGGAACTTTCCTTTCGTATCGAGAATCTCCCCCCGAACCGGTTTGAGCCAATTTTTTCGCTCGATATTCTCTTTGGCCAGACGCTCGTAGTAGAAGTTGGATTTGATGCTGATGTGGTAGAGGCGGATGATCAGCAACGCCCAAACCGCGGCAAAGATCAGCAGGATCAGTTTCATTCTCATAGGAGCACCGCCGCGATGAGATCCATCGTTAGAGAGTAGAGAAGGAGGGAGTTGACTTCGATGCTCCGGGTATCGAAGATGAAGTCATAGCCCAGAATCAGCCCGAAATAGAGCAGATCGATCGCAAGCACCGAGATCAGCGCGACACAGACCCGGCACCGTTTGAGGAAAAGAACGGCGGGATAGAAAAACATGGAATAGATCAGCACCGCCAGGAGTGTCAGCAGCATCGGCAGGGAGAGGTTGATCTCCAGATTGAGCAGATAAAGCAGCGGAAAGAGGACGTAGCGCCACCCCTTTCCTTCAATGCCCTGAAGCATCAGATAGCCGGCGAAACCGATAAAAAGCGGCAGGGTGACGTAGATCGACACAAGCATGGGATAGAAGAGAATAAAGAGTATGATCAACAGCCAAAATGCCGTTTTGCCCCACATCGATGCGTTCCTCAATCCGTCGTCAGGGGGACTCGGTAGATCAGAGAGACTTCGTTGCAGAGGGGGAAATGGATGCATTTGATGCAATCGGCCCAGATTTTGTGCTCGGGAATGCTCTCTTTGGGAATCTCCTCAAAACCGAGCTTTTTGAAAAATTCGGGCAGATAGGTCAGCACCAGCACCTCTTCCACTCCCAGCTGGGCAGCTTCCTCGAGGGCTGCCTGGACCAATCGTTTGCCTACGGACTTTCCCCGATATGCGGGAGCGACGATCAGGCTGCGAATCTCCGCCATCCGGGGAGAGTGGATATGCAGCGCAGCGTATCCCGCCAGTTTCTCGCCGTCACGGGCCAGGTGGTAGCTGCGGATATTCGTCGCCACTTCGTCGTCGCTGCGTCGCAAGATCACTCCCTCTTTCACTTCGCCTTCGACAAGCTTCTGCATGGCGGGGATATCCCGGAGCGTCGCTTTGCTGATCCGGATCACAGATCGGCTCCGAAGATGCTTTTGAAGATCTCCCGATGGATCCGATCCTGGCCGCTCTTTTTGAGATTGGAGATCATGATGGAGCCGGGAAACTCCCTCTTGAGCGCCGCCCTCTCTTTCTGCTTGAGCTTGTCGATTTTGGTAAAGACCGTCAGATAGCGCTGATCGGGGCGGAGAAACTCTTTGATGTAGGCTTCCACCTCGTCGTCGATCTTGGCATGGGGATGCCGGGCATCGCGCAGATGGATAAAAAGACGAATCGCGATACGACGGCGGATGAACTCCACGAGATTCTTTTGCCAAATCTCCTTGAGGCTTTTGGAGACTTTGGCATAACCGAATCCCGGAAGATCCACGAAACGGACGGTGTAATCCTCCTCCTGCCATTTGTACTTCACGTCGAAAAAGTTGATGAGCTGGGTCTTTCCCGGGGTCGAGGAACTCTTGGCAAGATTTTTCCGTGCCGTGAGTAGATTGATCGTGGAGCTTTTGCCCACGTTGGAGCGCCCGAGAAAGACCACTTCGCTGTGGCTCTCATCGAGCGAGTCTTTGAGGCTTTGGGCCGATTTTAAAAATTGTGCCTCAACGGGGCGGGGAGTTTCGGAGATGCTCATGGTTTACTTTTTCTTCTTTTTTTTGGGAGCGGCATCCTTCATCTGGAAAATAAACTTCACCGGTCCCTTGTGATTGCTCTTCGCCGATGCT
>CAYUXG010000123.1:0-3570 GCA_964448735.1 uncultured Nitratifractor sp.
TAATTTCGGGATTATATCAGATTCGCGTTTATTGACCTTTGCCCCGGCACAATGTATAATCGCTCAAAGATCAAAGAGAGACGAAAGGATCGAAAGAATGCAACGAATCATAGTTTTGCTGGCGTTTGCCATGGCGCCGATCATGGCGGGTTTTTTCCCGCCCACCGTCCATAGTTCGGTCGTATCGGTCGACGGCGACAAGGTCACCCTCTCCCGGCCCCTACCCGTCAACGGCATGAGCGGCGTAGTCCTCCACAACTTCGGCAAAGGCCTGCAGGCGATCACCGGGATCCTGGTCCAGCAGAGCCCCGGCCACGCCACGGTACGCAAGGGCGACCTGCTCGACCATCCGGGCCTGCCCACCCCCAAAAGCGTCGCCGTCCCCGGTGACAAAGTGATCGGAGGCTACCTCTACAACAACGTGCTCGTGCTGGCCCCCAATGCCGAGACCTACGCCAAGATCACCCGCTCCGCTTCACGCTACTGGATCCATCCCGACCTCTACGCCGCGTTTTTGGCGAGGGAGGGCGACAGCACCCCCGACGCTTCCAATCTGGCGAAATTCGCCCGCCAAGCCCAGGTGGGGCTGGTCTATGTGGTCCAGAAGAATCAAGCGATCCTCTTCGATCCCATCAGCGGCCACGTAGTGGGCAAGAAACCCTTCCAACCCGTAGGCACGACGGCCAAATACCCCTTCTACAACCGCTTCAGCAAAATCGGCGGCGGGCTCTTCGGCGGATCGGGCAAAGGAGACTACTACCAGAGCGTCGGAGGGATCCGATGATCGAGCCTTCCGCACTCCAAGCCCTCGCCGAGATCGTCGGGGAGGAGAACATCTTCAGCGACGATGCGCATCTGCGCGCCTACAGCTACGACGCCACCCGCACCTACTACAAACCCGACGCCGTCGTCTTCCCCCGGGATGAAGAGGATATCAGCCGCATCCTCGTCTACTGCAACCACCACGGCATCCCCATCGTCCCCCGGGGCGCGGGCAGCGGATTCACCGGAGGGGCGCTCCCCGCCAGCGGCGGCATCGTCCTGGGCTTCGAGAAGCATATGAACAAGATCCTGGAGATCGACCGGGAAAACATGCTCGCCATCGTCCAGCCCGGCGTCATCAACAAAGATCTCCAGCGCCACGTCGAAGCGATGGGGCTCTTCTATCCTCCCGACCCCGCCAGCGAAGAGTACTCCACCCTGGGAGGCAACGTCAGCGAAAACGCCGGCGGCATGCGGGCGGCCAAATACGGTTTGACCAAGGATTACGTCATGGCCCTTCGGGCGGTGCTCCCCAACGGCGACGTGATCCGCGCGGGCAAACGCACCATCAAAGACGTGGCGGGCTACAACATCGCCGGCATCCTCATCGCCAGCGAAGGGACCCTCGCGGTTTTGACGGAGCTGACCCTCAAGCTCCTGCCCAAACCCCGCTACGTCAAATCCTACATGGGAATCTTCCCCGACGTCAAAGCGGCGATGAACGCCGTCTTCAAATCCCTCGCCGAAGGGGCCAACCCGGTGGCGATGGAGTTTCTCGACGCCCTCGTCGTCCGGGCGGTCAAAGAGAAGCTCGGCATCGCCCTGCCCGAAGAGGCCGGCGCCCTGCTCATCGGCGACGTGGACGGCAACGTCCCCGAGGAGCTCGATTTCCAGTTGGAGGTGCTCGAGCGCTCCTTCAAGGAAAACGGCGCCCAGGAGTTCCGCATCGCCGAGAGCGAAGAGGAGCGAGCCGAAATCTGGAAAGGACGCAGGGGGGCTTCTCCCTCCATCACCCTCTACGGCAGCAAAAAGCTCAACGAGGATATCTCCGTCCCGCGGAGTAAGCTCCCCGAAGCCTTGGAGCGCATCTACGCCATCGGAGAAAAGTACGGATTCAAGGTCCCCTGCTTCGGCCATGCCGGAGACGGCAACATCCACGTCAACGTGATGGTCGACGGCAGCGACCCCGAAGAGTTGGAGAAGGGGCACAAGGCGATCCGGGAGATCTTCGAACTCGTCGTGGAGATGGGCGGCACCCTCAGCGGAGAGCACGGCATCGGCCTGAGCAAAGCGGAGTTCATGAACATCGCCTTCACCCCCGCCGAGATGGAGCTCTTCCGCCGCATCAAGAAGACCTTCGACCCCAACAACATCCTCAACCCCGGCAAGATGGGACTCTGAAGAAAGCCGAAAGCTTTCGAAGGAAAACGCGCCATGAAACTTTTAGCTCTTGGGAGATCTTCCATCCTCCATCTTCCATCCTCCATCCATGAAAGGCACGGCCTTTCATGAAAATCGGCATCCTCTCCGACCCCCACCGTCGCAGTGACCTGCAAGAGGCCGCGCTAGAGAGGCTTCTCGACGCGGGAGCCGAATACCTGATCCATGCGGGGGATCTCTGCATCGAGGAGAATCTCCGGCAACTGGAAGAGACCGGACTCCCCTACGCCGCGGTCTTCGGCAACAATGACCGAAGCCTCGCCCCCCTGGCTTCACGCTACCGCATCCGACCGGAACCCTGGTATTTCAAAATCGGACCGCTCAAAGTCAAGCTGATGCACCTGCCCTACTACATGACTCCCGATACCGATCTGGTGATCTACGGCCATACCCATCGCTTCGCCTGGGAACAGCGCGGGAAGACGCTCTACCTCAACCCCGGAGAAGTCTGTGCGAGGGAGAAACCCCTAAGCGAGTGCGTCTTGCTCGATCTGGCGGAGGGGGGAGGCACGCTACGGCGTTTCTATCGGGAAGTTCGGAAGCAGGGATCGTGGCAAGAGGAATCGATCCCCGTCGAGGGAGCTTTCGGAACTTCTGTATAATGCCCCCATTGAAACCACCCAAAGACGGGGCTCTTATGAAAAAGATCTTTCTCTGCGCCATCAACAACGTCCTGAGCGGAAGCTGCGCCGAGGATTGCAAATTTTGCACCCAGAGCGTGCGGTACCGGGCCGAAATCGAGCGCTACGGCTTCAAAGATCCCGACAAAGTCCTCAAAGAGGCGAAAGAAGCGTACGCCAACGGAGCGCTTGGCTACTGCCTCGTCACGGCGGGCAAGGGGCTCGACGAGAAAAAGACCGAATACGTCGCCTCCCTCGCGCACATCATCAAAAAAGAGCTTCCCTCCCTCCGGCTCATCGCCTGCAACGGCACCGCCGATCGGGAGCAGTTAAGCGAACTCCGAAAGAGCGGCATCGAAAGTTACAACCACAACCTAGAGACTTCTCGAAACTACTATCCCAAAATTTGCACCACACACAGCTGGGAAGAACGCTACGCCACCTGCGAAGCGGTCAAATCCGCCGGACTTTCCCTCTGCTGCGGGGGGATCTTCGGCATGGGAGAGAGCCTCGAAGATCGCATGAGTCTGCTCGAGAGCATCGCCTCCCTCGATCCCGAGTCGGTGCCTCTGAACTTCTACATCCCCAATCCCGCCCTTCCCATCCCCGAGCGCAGCATCGACCGGGAGGGGGCTCTGGAAGTGATCCGCCAAGCATCAAGGAAGATGCCGAAGCTCTCCATCCTGATGGTGGCAGGCGGGAGGGAACAGCTTTTCGCGGGAGCGGAGCGGGAGATGTTCGAAGCGGG
>CAYUXG010000124.1:0-3537 GCA_964448735.1 uncultured Nitratifractor sp.
TCCAGAGAGTGTTTTCGAAGGCGGCTTCGTACCAGGGCTGATGGGCTTTGTCCATGGCCAAGTGTTGCTCTTCGGTATGCTGCTCTTTCATTACACCTGCTCCAGTTCGATCCACTTTTTGGCGATGCGCACCGCGTTGGTCGCCGCACCGACGCGCAGCTGATCGGCCACGACCCAGAGATGGAGAATATTGGGGGCGTAGAGATCCCGGCGCAGGCGACCGACGAAGGTGATGTCGGTGTCGGTGGCGGTGATGGGCATCGGATAGACGCCGTGCTCCAGATCGTCTTGGACCTCCACATCGGGGAATTCGCTTAGAGCGAGGCGGCACTTATCTACATCCACTTCGACCCCCTCGGGGAAGGTTACGGTGACCGCTTCGCTGTGGCTGCGCAGGACCGGTACGCGCACGCAGGTGGCACTCACGGCGATGTCGGAGTGGAGGATTTTGTTGGTCTCGTTGACCATCTTCATCTCCTCCTTGGTGTAGCCGTTGGGCTGGGGAGCGTCGATCTGGGGGATGACGTTGAGCGCGATCTGGTGGAGGAAGGCTTCATGCTTACTCTCGTCGAGTTTGAAAGCGAAGAACTCCTGCATTTGCCGCACCAGCTCCTCCATACCCGCTTTGCCCGCACCGCTGGTGGCTTGATAGGTGGCTACGTCGACGCGTTTGATCCCTCCGTAGAGGTCGAAAAGGGGCTTGAGAGCCAGGACCATCTGGATGGTCGAGCAGTTGGGGTTGGCGATGATGCCGGTTTCCCGCCAAAGCTCGATATCTTCGGGATTGATTTCGGGGACGACCAGGGGGACGTCGGGATCCATGCGGAAATGGGAGGTGTTGTCGATGACCACGGCTCCGGCTTCGACGGCATATTTGGCGAAGCGTGCGGAGACGCTGCCGCCGGCGCTGAAGAAGGCGATGTCGATGTCGCGCCCTTCGAAGACGCTCTCGGTCAGCTCCTCAACCTTGAAGCTTCGGCCGCAGCATTCGATTTCGCTTCCGGCGCTTTGAGCACTGGCTAAGGGCAGCAGTTCACCCACGGGAAAGTCCATTTCGCTCAGGATGCGAAAGATCTCTTCTCCGACGGCTCCGGTGGCGCCGACGACGGCGATGTTGTATCGTTGACTCATAACAGGTTTCCTTGTTCTTGATCTTGTTCTCCAGAGCCTTCGGCATGTTCCAAAAGCTCCTCCTCATTCTCTTCCTTGGGACACTTGGCGATGCTGACGACCCGGTCTTTACCCTCCACGTTGACGATCTTGACGCCGCTGGTGGCTCGGCCTGCGCGGCGGATGCTCTGCATATCGACCCGGATCATCTTGCCCACGCTGGTCAGACACATCAGATCCTTGTCCGTTTCGACAAAGACCACGCCGACCACGTCGCCGGTTTTGGGGGTCAGTTTCATGGCGATGACCCCTTTGCCCGCGCGACTCTGCTCACGATATTCGCTGGCGGGGGTACGTTTGCCCAGTCCCTTTTCACTGACGATGAGGATCTCGTCCTCTTCATGTTCGATCGTCGTGGCCCCGCAGACGTAATCGCCGTCGATCTTGAATTTGATCGCGGTGACTCCCCGGCCGGTACGCCCGATCTCCCGCACGTCACTTACGGGGAAGCGGATGCACATTCCCTTTTTGGTGACGACGAAGAGCCAGCGGGTATCGGGGCGGATGATCTTGGCATCGATGAGCTCGTCGTTTTCATCCAGCGTAATGGCCCGGACCCCGACGCTTCGGATGTTGGAGTAGTGGCTCAGGTTGGTGCGTTTGACGATGCCGTTGCGGGTGAAGAAGACCAGACTCTTGTCTTCGTTGAAATCCTGCGTGGGGATGATCGCCTTGATCTTCTCGTCTTTCTGTAGCTGAATCAGGTTGACCACCGCTTTGCCTTTGGCGGCACGGGAGCCTTCGGGGATGCGGTAGACTTTGAGCCAGTAGAGCTGCCCCCGGTCGGTGACGAACATCAGCGTATCGTGGGTATTGGAGATGAAGAAACGCTCGATGAAATCATCTTCGTAGGTGGTTACGGCGGTTTTTCCTTTGCCGCCGCGGCGCTGCTTTTCGTACTGCTTGAGCGGGACGCGCTTGATGTAGCCCCGGTGGGTGATGGTGACCACCATCGGCTCGTTGGGAATCAGATCTTCGATGTCGATGTCGTCGTAGTCGTCCACGATCTCGGTGAGACGGGGGCCGGCGAAGGCCTCCTTGACCTCCAGGAGCTCGTCGCGGATGAGTCCTTCGATCATCTCTTCGCTCTTGAGGATGCTTTCGAGATATTCGATGGTTTTGCGAAGCTCCGCCAATTCGTTCTCGATCTTTTCGATCTCCAGCCCCGTCAGGCGGCGCAGGCGCATCTCCAGGATGGCACGGGCCTGGAGTTCGCTGAGGCTGAAGCGGCTCATGAGGTTTTCTCTCGCTTCGGCATCGTCGGCGCTGGCGCGGATGATGCGGATCACTTCGTCGATGTTGTCCACGGCGATCTTGAGCCCTTCGAGGATGTGGGCTCTCGCACGTGCCTTCTCCAGGTCGAAGATGGTGCGCCGGATGATCACCGTCTTGCGGTGGTTGATGAAGAGATCCAGCAGTTCAGGCAGCGTGAAGACCTTGGGCTCTTTGTTGACGATGGCCAGCATGATGATCCCGAACGTGGTCTGCATCTGGGTCGATTTGAAAAGGTTGTTGAGGACGATTTCGCTCATGGCGTCGCGCTTGAGCTCGATGACGACCCGGATCCCTTCCCGGTCGGACTCGTCGCGGATTTCGCTGATCCCTTCGATCTGCTTGTCGCGCACCAGCTGGGCGATGGTTTCGATGAGCCGGGCTTTGTTGACCTGGTAGGGGAGTTCGTCGATGACGATCGCTTCTTTGGATTTGTGCTGCTCGATGTGGGTCTTGGCACGGACTTTGATCCGGCCCCGACCCGTGGAGTAGGCATCCATGATCCCCTTTTTCCCGAAGATGATCCCCCCGGTGGGGAAGTCGGGGCCGGGGAGGACACTCATCAGCTCCGCCACGTCGGCCTGGGGATTTTCCAGGCGCATCAGGTGGGCGTCGATGAGCTCGTCGAGTCGGTGGGGAGGGATGTTGGTCGCCATGCCGACGGCGATTCCCGCCGAGCCGTTGAGGAGCAGGTTGGGGACCCGGCTGGGGAGCACGTCGGGCTCTTTGAGGCTGTCGTCGTAGTTGGGGACAAAATCGACGGTGTCTTTGTCGATATCCCGCAGCAGCTCTTCGGCCAGTTTGGTCATCCGCGCTTCGGTGTATCGCATCGCCGCGGCATTGTCGCCGTCGATGGAGCCGAAGTTCCCCTGGCCGTCGACCAGGGGGATACGCATGCTGAAATCCTGGGCCATCCGCACCAGGGCGTCGTAGACGGCGGTGTCGCCGTGGGGATGGTACTTACCGATGACGTCACCGACGATCCGGGCGGACTTTTTATACGCGGCCCGATGGGTGAGCCCCAGTTCGTTCATGGCGTAGAGGATGCGGCGATGCACCGGCTTGAGGCCGTCGCGGGCATCGGGCAGGGCCCGG
>CAYUXG010000125.1:0-3530 GCA_964448735.1 uncultured Nitratifractor sp.
GAATTTGTTGAAAAGGTCGCTGCGGTATTTGTCCTTGTGGTAAATGGCGTAGAAGTGGCGGGTACAGTGGAAATTTTTCACATCCACTTTGGAGAGTTTGCCCTCTTTGAGCTCTTCGTGCACCGCCAGCGCCGAGACGCAGGTCAGGGCACTGCCGCCTTGGAGTAGGCTCTTGATCGATTCGGTGTGGCCCAGCTCCATGAAGATGTTGAGCCGAGGGACCTTCTCTTTGATGTAGTCGAGGAAGACCGCCCGGGTTCCGCTCCCCTCTTCGCGCAGCAGCCAGCGCTGCTCGGCCAGTTCGTCGATGTACCAGCTGCGCGAGAGCAGCTCTTTGTTGGCGGTGACGATGATCAGTTCGTCGTCGCCGATGATTTCACGGATCAGGTCGGGATCGGCGACGGCTCCTTCGACAAAGCCCATATCGAGCTCTCCGTGGCGGACCATCTCCGCGATGTCCCGGGTGTTGCCTTCTTTGAGTTGGATTTTGACGTCGGGGTATTTCCCCATATATTTGCAGGCGATGGGGGGGATGAGGTAGTCCACGATCGTCGTACTCGCTCCGACCCGGACCGTGCCTTTGTCTTCGGTGTTTTGAAATTCGTACTCGATGTCCCGGATTTTGTGGTAGAGGGGCTCGATGGATTGGAAAAAGTTGCGCCCCACTTCGTTGAGGATCAGCTTTTTGTTGATCCGGTCGAAGAGGGGGCGTCCCAGGATATTTTCCAGCTCTTTGATCGACATGGAGATGGCCGATTGGCTCAGCCCCATCTTCTTGGCGACGTTGGTCAAGTGCCCTTCCTCCACCACGTTGAGGAAGATTTCGATCTGTCTGAGGGTCATTTTCATCGTCTGCTCTTTCATGGCGGGGAAAGGTCCTGCCGCACTCAGTTATTTTGTTTAGATCATGCAATCGATCTTATTTGTCATTCTATCAAAAAAATATTACAATTTCCAAAAAACAATCAGAATTTCTGAAAAAGGAGCCTGCATGGCATTTTCTCCCGAACATCGAAAAGGGACGATCAGCGGCATCGTCTTCGTCGCGCTCGTCGCCGCTTCGGCGACCTGGATTGCCGCCTTGGGACCGGTCAAAGCCCTGGGTCTCTCTCCCCTGGTCGTGGGCATCGTCATCGGTATTTTCTATGCCAATACATTGCACAACCACTTCCCTCCTGCCTGGGAGACGGGGATCACCTTTTCGGCGAAGAAGATCTTACGTTTCGCCATCGTCTTCTACGGCTTTCGGATCACCTTCCAACAGATCGGCGCCGTGGGGATGGAGGGCTTTTTGATGTCGTTGATTATGGTCGTGACTACTTTTATCCTGGGAAGTTGGCTCGGGATGAAGCGCTTCGGCCTGGACCGGGATACGGCGATGCTGACCGCTTCGGGGGCTTCCGTCTGCGGTGCCGCGGCGGTGCTGGCCACCGAGCCGGTGCTCAAGGCGGAGGAGTACAAGGCTGCCGTCGCCGTCAGTATGGTCGTGCTCTTTGGGACGATCTCCATGTTTCTCTATCCCCTGCTCTATACGTTGGTCTTCAAAGACGCCACGGGCTTTTTGCACCTGAGCCCGGGCCAGTACGGCATCTATGCGGGAGGAAGCATTCATGAAGTCGCCCAGGTCGTCGCCGCCGCCGGGATCAACGGTCCCGGCACCGAGATGGCCAACAACGCCGTCATCGTCAAGATGACCCGGGTCCTGCTGATCGCTCCGGGATTGATCCTGTTGGGGCTCTATCTCTCCCGCCAAGCGGCGAAAAAGGGCGGTGCGGGCGCCGAGGTGAAATTGGTGATCCCTTGGTTCGCCGTCTATTTCCTGGGGATGGCCGCCTTCAACTCCTTTGATCTACTGCCCCATGCTCTGGTGCATCAAATCAACGCCGTGGATACCTTTTTGCTGACCATGGCGATGACGGCGCTGGGGATGGGGACCCGCTTCGCCAAGTTCAAAGGTCTCGGATTGGCACCGCTCTATACGGCGCTGGGGATGTTCGCCTGGCTGGTCGTGGGAGGCTTTTTCGTCGTCAAAGGGGTGACGGCGATCTTCTGATCGTAGGGGATCTGCCCGTTGAAGGCTTTGTCTGGCGGACTTTTTTCTCGTTTCTTCTTTTTCCCCGATTACTTTCGCCGTCGATAACTGAGCGCTTCAAGGAGATGGGCTTTTGCGATCTTCGTAGAGGCGTCCAGATCGGCGATGGTGCGGGCGACCTTTTTGACGCTGACGATGGAGCGGTGCGAGAGGGCGAAGCGCCCCACGGCCTGCGCCAGGATCGCTTCCGCTTCCTCGTCCAGGATGCAGTATCGTTCGATCTCCGCTTCGGTGAGTTTGCCGTTGAGCCGCTCTTGGCCCCTCTCTTTTTGCCGGGCAAAGGCTTCCAAGACCTTTGCGTGCATCTGCTCGGAACTTAGGGAAGGCTTGTCGTCGCTTTCGACCTCCTGCATCGTGACAAAAAGGTCGATCCGGTCGAGGAAGGGATCGGAGAGGCGGCTTCGGTAGCGCTTGATCTCGGCTTCGCTGCAGCGGCAGGCGTGGCGCTTGGAGAGGAGATTGCCGCAGGGGCAGGGGTTCATGGCGGCGACGAACATGAAGTCGGCGTCGTAGCTGACCTTGCTGTGGACCCGGGCGATGTGCACTTTGCGATCCTGCATCGGCTCACGAAGCGCTTCGAGTACATTCTTGGAAAAGTGGGGCAATTCATCGAAAAAGAGCATTCCTTGATGGGCGAGGGCAACTTCCCCGATTTTCGCGTTTTGACTTCCCCCTCCGAAGATCGATGCCGGCGTCGCCGTATGGTGAGGGTTGCGTAGCGGCCGAAAGGGGCGGAAGTCCGGAGTCTGGCCGTCGAGGAACTGATGCTTGGCCACGGCGAGGAGCTCGGACTCCTCCATCGGGGGGAGGATGGGCCGAAGGCGTTTGGCGATCATGCTTTTGCCGCATCCGGGGCTTCCTTCCATCAGGTAGTTGTGCATCCCTGCCGCGGCGATGAGGGCGGCGCGCTTGGCGAGCTCCTGGCCTTTGACGTCACGGAAATCCTCCGGATACTCCCGGAGATAGTAGTAGCGCTTGCCGCGAAGCTCGAGGGTGAGGGCATCATAATCGTAGTGCAGGGCAGAGGAGCTCTCTTCTTCCGTGCTTCCCATCTTTTCGATCGCTTCTTGGAGAGTGGAGACGGGAAGAAAGTCGATGCCCGGAATGTGGCGCAGGTGCTCCATCGCTTCGGCCGGGACCATCGCCTTTTGGATGAGATTTTGCTCCCGTAGCGAGAGGATGATGGGAAAGAGCAGGGAGCTGCTCTTGACCCGCCCGTCGAGGCCCAGTTCTCCGAAGACGTAGAGATCTTCCTTGTCGATCTCGCGCTTTTGAAGCGCGATGAGCAGGGCGATGGGTAGATCGAAATGGGTCCCCGATTTTTTCAGATCGGAAGGGGAGAGGTTGACGGTGATTTTCAGCGGAGGAAAGACGAATTCATTGGTCAGCAGCGCCGCCTTGACCCGCTCTCTGGACTCCTGGATGTCGTTGCCGGCTA
>CAYUXG010000126.1:0-3526 GCA_964448735.1 uncultured Nitratifractor sp.
TGCTTGGACCAGAAGTCGCCTTTGTCGATGATCATATCCTTGACGGCGCGTTTGGTGCTCTGGGGTTCGAAGACCAGTTCGTCGCCGAAGAGTTCCACCAATTCCATAGCGTTTTGTTTGCACGAAAGGGTGGCTTTTCCGTTGACTTTGATGCCGCAGGCTCCGCAGATTCCGTGGCGGCAGCTTCTGCGGTAGCTAAAGGAGCCGTCGTGCTCCCATTTGATGCGGTTGAGCAGGTCGAGGATCAGCTCATCCTTGCCCACCTCCATCTCGTAGCTTTTGTAGTGGGGGAGATAGTCGGTCTCGGCATTGAAGCGGAAGGCTTTGATGGTGATCTTCCGGGTTTCGGGGGCCGTGTTCTTTTCTGTAGTGCTCATCGCCGCTCCTTAATATTTTCTTTCTTGGGGTTCGAATTTGCCCAGGACTACGTCGCCGTATTCGAGCTTGATGCTGTACTCGCCGTCGAAGCTGGCGTAGGTGTGCTTGAGGAAATTCTCGTCGTCGCGGGTGGGATAATCCTCCCGGAAGTGGGCTCCTCGGGACTCTTTGCGCGCCAGGGCCCCTTCGACGATGAAGAGGCTGAAATCGAGCAGGTGACCCAGTTCGATCGCCTCTTGCAAATCGGTGTTGAAGGTGGAGGATTTGTCGTCGATGCGGATCTTCTTGTAGCGCTCATGGAGCTCTTCGAGCTTCTTCTTCTGCTTGAGCAGGGACTCTTCGGTGCGGAAAACCCCCGCATCCATGGTCATGCTCTCTTGGAGTTCGTTGCGCAGGACGGGGACGCGCTCGTCTCCGTTGTTGCTCTTGATGCCCTCGACTTTGGCGATCATCCCCTCCGCATCGCTCTTGTCGGCGGGGGCCAGGTCGATGGAGGCGAGATCCTCGATCATCGCCTTGCCCGCTTCGCGTCCGAAGAAGAGGGCTTCAAGCAGGCTGTTGGCTCCCAGGCGGTTGGCGCCGTGAACGCTGACGCAGGAGCACTCTCCCGCGGCGTAGAAGCCCTCGACCAGCTCCGTGGGGCTCTTGCGGACTTGGCAGCGTTTGTTGACGGGGATGCCTCCCATGGAGTAGTGGGCCGTCGCGGCGATCATGATCGGCTCTTTGAGCATATCCTGTCCCAGGAAGGTGATGGCCAGCTCCCGCAGTTCGGGGAGTTTGGTCAGGATCGTCTCTTTGGGCAGGTGGGTCAGGTCGATGTAGACGGCGTCTTTGTTGGGGCCGACGCCGCGCCCTTCGCGGATCTCTTGCATGATCGCGCGGCTGACCACGTCGCGGCTGGCCAGCTCCATGGCGTTGGGGGCGTATTTGCTCATGAAGCGTTCCCCTTCGCTGTTGAAGAGGCGTCCTCCCTCACCGCGGGCGGCTTCGGAGATGAGGATCCCCGATCCTCCCAGGCCCGTGGGGTGGAACTGGACGAACTCCATATCTTCCAGAGGCAGTCCCTTGCGGGCGACGATGGAGAGGGCGTCGCCGGTGTTGGCGTGGGCGTTGGAGTTGATCTTGAAAGCCCGTCCGTACCCGCCGGTGGCGAACATCGTGACCTTGGCGTTGAAGATCGCCGGCTCGGAGTTGCGGATATTGTAGGCGGCGACGCCCTTGACCTTGCCCTCTTCGTAGAGCAAGTCGGCGCAGTACCATTCGTCGAAGACTTCGATCCCGGCACGGAAAGCCTGCTCGTAGATCGTCTGAAGCAGCGTCAGTCCGGTGCGGTCGGCCGCGTAGCAGGCCCGGGGCTTGGACTGGCCGCCGAAGGGGCGCTGGGCGATGCGCCCGTCTTCGCGGCGGGAGAAGATCGCCCCCATGCGCTCGGCCCAGCGGATCGTCTCGGGAGCGTTGGAGCACATCAGCTCGATGGCGTCCTGGTCGCCCAGGTAGTCGCTTCCCTTGACCGTGTCAAACTCGTGGAGCTCGGTGTCGTCCTCGTCGCTCAGGGCGGCGTTGATCCCTCCCTGGGCGGCTCCGGAGTGGCTGCGTAGCGGGTGAAGCTTGGTGATCACCGCCACCTTCTTGCCTGCCTCTTTGAGCTCTTTGGCGGCGGCCAGGCCGGCAAGCCCCGCCCCCACGATCACGGCATCGTAT
This sequence comes from uncultured Nitratifractor sp., assembly GCA_964448735.1. Classification (GTDB taxonomy): domain Bacteria; phylum Campylobacterota; class Campylobacteria; order Campylobacterales; family Sulfurovaceae; genus Nitratifractor. Next base: position 2,080 of record CAYUXG010000126.1, read on the forward strand.
TCGTAGATTTTCACATCGTCGATTTTCATAGTGACCCGTTCCTTCTGCTGAATTTCGCTTCATTATAACGGGTAGGTAATATAAGAAAGTTGAATATACTTGAAGAAGCGGGGAGGAATCCTCTACGGTGTTACGATTTGACATATTGCCGGGGGCAGGGGATCTGGGTATGATTCTTTATCCGCATCAAGGAGGGGCGATGAGCGTCAAAAAAATCCGATGGAGCCGCCTTTTGGGCATCCTTGCGCCGCTCGTGCTCGCATCCGCGGCAGCGGCGGGAAATCTTCGCAGCTCGGATGCGAAGCTGGAGAAACTAGCCGGTAGGATACTGGTCGTAGGCTTTTACGGTACTTCGGCGCCTGCCGATAGCGCGATCTGCCGGGCGATCCGCCGTTACGACCTGGGAGGGGTGATCCTCTTCGACCGGGATCCGATCCATGCGGGAAGGGCCAAAAACATCTCCTCTCCGGCACAGCTGAAAAAATTGACCAAAGAGTTGCAAGAGTGCAGCCCGAAGCATCGTCTGCTCATCGCCGTGGACGAAGAGGGCGGGGCGGTGCAGCGCCTGAAGAAGAAAAACGGATTTTCCGGCGACTACCCCAGAGCTTCGGCCGTCGCCGCCAAAGGGCCTCGATTTGCCAAGCACATTTATAAGAAAATGGCGTCGGAACTCTCCCGTGCGGGGGTCAATTTCAATCTTGCTCCGGTGGTCGACCTGGCACTCAATCCCAAAAATCGAGTCATCGTCCGCTGGGGCCGCTCCTACGGCAAAGACCCCCAAGCGGTCGCCCGCTACGCCGGGATCTTCATCGAGGCGATGCACCGCCGCGGGATCCTCACTTCCCTCAAGCACTTTCCGGGTCACGGCTCTTCGACGGGGGATACCCACAAAGGCTTCGTCGACGTGAGCAAAGAGTGGAAGCCGATCGAGCTCGAGCCTTATCGCCGGCTGATCCACTCGGGCCGAGTCGATACGATCATGGTGGCGCACATCTTCAACCGCCGCCTCGATGCGAAATACCCCGCCTCCCTCTCTCCCAGAGTCATCGGCAGTCTGCTGCGCAAACGGCTGGGCTACCGTGGCGTGGTCATGACCGACGATCTGCAGATGGGAGCGATCACCCAGAAGTACACCCTGCGCGAAACGATCCGTCTGGCGATCGCTGCCGGAGACGACCTGCTGCTTTTTGGCAATCAGCTCGACCCCAAACGTATCTATTCGCCGAAAAAACTGGTCGCGGAGATCGTCGGCTTGCTGCGGGAAGGGAAGGTCTCTATCCAAAGGCTCGAAGAGTCCGGCAGGCGGATCGAGAGGATGAAAAAGCATCGCTTTATTGGAAAAAAATAAAAGTCAATGGAAAATGAGAAATAGTGAAAAATTAACTTAGAATAAACTATTGATAATTTATAATAAAACTATATCTAGATTTGAAGGGATGGTGCGGAC
>CAYUXG010000127.1:0-3520 GCA_964448735.1 uncultured Nitratifractor sp.
GAAATCGTCAGCGGTGCGCTCCAAGACGACCGCCGGGCGATCATCGTGGGCGAAAAGACCTTCGGCAAGGGAAGCGTGCAGATCGTGATCCCCATCGGCAAAGATGCGGGACTCAAACTCACCGTCGCCCGCTACTACCTCCCCAGCGGTCGGACGATCCAGAACAAGGGAGTCACTCCCGACATCATCGTCCATCCCGGCGTCGTTCCCCAGGAGAACAACGATACGATCTCCATCAAGGAGAAAGATCTCAAAAAGCACCTCAAAGCGGAGCTGCTGAAGCTGGAGAAGAAGAAAAAATCCCACAAAAGCAGCGAAAGCAACACGACGGCGGAATCGAAAGAGTTGAAAAAAGAGCTCATCACCCAAGAGCAGCTCTACAAAGACGCTCAGCTCAAAAGCGCCTCGGACATTCTCAAATCTCTGATCCTGATCGAAGAGAGCAAAGGAAAACACTGACATGGAAAAACGAAACCTCCTCTACGAAGGAAAAGCCAAAAAGATCTGGGAGACCGACGATCCCGATCTGCTGATCTCCGAATTCAAAGACTCCCTTACGGCCTTCAACGGCGAGAAGAAGGCCACCGAAGAGGGCAAAGGCGCGCTCAACAACGAAATCTCCGCCGAACTCTTCGCCTACCTGGAGAGCAAGGGCATCCCCACCCATTTCGTCAAAATGCTCGATGCCAACCACATGCTCCATAAGCGTGCGGAGGTGATCCGGATCGAAGTGATCGTGCGCAACATCGCGGCGGGAAGCCTCAGCCGTAATCTGGGGATCCCCGAAGGAACCGAACTCCCCTTCACTCTGGTGGAGTTCGACTACAAAAACGACGAATTGGGCGACCCCAAGCTCAACGACCAGCACTGCCTGATCCTCGGCCTCGTCAAAGACCCCTCCGAGCTGGAGTATATCCGCTACATGGCCCGCCGGATCAACCGCTTCCTCACCGAGTTTTATCGGGAACTCGGTTTGAAAGTGGTCGATTTCAAGCTGGAATTCGGCCGGGACAAAAACGACACCATCATCCTCATCGACGAACTGAGCCCCGACAATTTCCGTCTCTGGGACGCCGAGACCAACGAGAAGATGGACAAAGACCGTTTCCGCCAGGGACTCGGCGGCCTGGCGGAAGCCTACCGGGAAGTCCTCCACCGTATCAAAAACCGTTAACTACCCCCAAAGGAGAAGAAATGAAAGCGATCGTCAACGTTTATCTCAAAGAAGGCGTCCTGGACCCCCAGGGCAAAGCCGTCCACCATGCCTTGGGTTCTCTCGGCTTCGACAATGTCAAAGAGGTGCGCATCGGCAAGCAGATCGTCCTTGAGCTTGACGAATCCGACCGGGAAAAAGCGATGAAAGAGCTCAAAGAGATGGCCGAAACCCTCCTGGCCAACACCGTCATCGAAGATTACGATATCGAGATCGCGGAATGAAAACGCTCCACGTCGCCATTTTGCAATTTCCCGGCACCAACTGCGAATACGATACGGTCTACGCCTTTCGCCGCCTGGGACATGAGACGACCCTAGTTTGGCACAAGGAGGAGAGCCTCCCCGAAGGGATCGACCTGGTCGTCGTCCCCGGAGGCTTCAGCTACGGAGACTACCTGCGTGCAGGTTCCATCGCCCGTTTCTCGCCCGTCATGAAGGCGGTGCAGGCGTATGCAGGCGAAGGGGGCAAGGTCCTGGGCATCTGCAACGGCTTCCAGATCCTCACCGAAGCAAGACTCCTTCCCGGCGCGCTCAAACGCAACCGCAATCTCCACTTCATCTCCAAGATCCAACACCTTAAAGTGGTCTCGACCAACAATGCCTTCCTCAACCGATGTGAAAAAGGCGACGTCCTCTCCATCCCCATCGCCCACGCAGACGGCAACTACTACATCGACGACGAGAGCCTGGACGAGATGGAGAGAAACGGGCAGATCCTTTTGCGCTACTGCGATGCCGAGGGCAATCCCGAAGTGGTCAACGGTTCGGTCCGTCAGATCGCCGGCATCTGTAATAAGGAGAAGAACGTCTTCGGCCTCATGCCCCACCCAGAGCGGGCGATGGAGAGCATCCTCGGCTCCGAAGACGGCGTACGCATGCTCGAAGGATTCGGCGTCGCATGAGCCTCCGACTCCCGGCCCTGCTCCTCCTCTGGCTGTTCGGGATTTTGACGGCCCTGCAGGCCCAGGTGAGTTACCGCTACAGCTACATTCCCAAACAGGTCTATCTCCATCAAGTCTTTCCCGTGACCATCCTCGCCGCCAATGCGGAACGCATCAAGCCTCCAACCTTTCGCTTCGACCCCAAGAGCCCCTACCGACCTCTGGAATCCCGTCCGGTCAAGGTCGTCAACGGTCATGATATCTTCTACACCTTCTACTTCAAAGCCGACAAAGAGGAGATCAGGCTCCCGGATCTCTGGATTCAGGATGAGGAGCGGACCGTTCGCCTTCCCGGCACCCGAATCCCCGTGACGCGGCTCCAGGCTCCGCCCGAGGATCGCTTCTGCGGCGTCATTGCCTCGGATTTCAAGATCCGAAATTCCCAAGTCTCCACCTTCGACGACAAAAACAACCTGGTCTATCTCAACATCGAAGCACATGAGGCCAATCTGGAAGATATGCAGATTCCCGGTGTCGCAGAGGGAGGTGTGGAGAAATTCCACCGTCGCGGCTCTGTCGCCACGGCGGAGTATTACTTCGTCATCCCGGCGAACGTGGAGCAGATCCGCTTTAGCTACTACAACCCGATCAAGCAGCAGTTCATCCCGCTGACGGTCTCGACAAGCTATCGACACAAGGAGGTCGCCGCCCAGGTCGACCTCAATCCCAAAGATAGCAGTTTTACACTGCTCAAGAAGTACACCTTCATCGCTTTGAGCGCCTTTTTTCTGCTGATGTTCCTCTTCTCCCGGGACTTCTTCTATCTGATCCTCCTAACGGTGACCGCCATCACCCTCATCACCTTCTACATGCCCCTCAAAAGGATCTGCATCCGGGAGGGAGCACCTCTTTATATCCTTCCCTTCCCCCGCAGTACGATCGGCATGAAGATCGATCATCGGATGAAGGTCCCGCTGCTCAAGCGTTACAAACACTACTACAAGATCGAGTACAAACACGGAATCACAGGATGGGTAAAAGATGAAGACCTTTGCAAAAATTAGATTTTACTGGGGAGCTTTCGTCATCTCCACGGTCGTCGGCCTGGGGATGATCCCCCTCATCCACCTCTTCCCCCGTCACAAGGGGACGATCATGCACAAGCTCAACCGTCTCATTCTTTTCCTGATCGGCGCCAAAATCGAAAAGGTGGGAGAGCGGGACCCCGATGCCGATCTCTTTCTCATGAACCACCAGGGGATCATCGACATCATCACTATGGAAGCGATCGAAAACACCCACTTCCGCTGGGTCGCCAAAAAGCAGCTCTTCGACACCCCCTGGTTCGGGCACCTGCTTAAAGGAGGCGATATGATCTCCGTGGACCGGGAGAACAAAGCGGGCCTGGTCAAACTCTACAACGA
>CAYUXG010000128.1:0-1358 GCA_964448735.1 uncultured Nitratifractor sp.
TCGAAGGGGTTTTCGACGACGCGCTTGCGGTCGACGATGTAGGGGATCAGGGCGGTTTGGCGGGCGCGTTTGATCGCGGCGGTCACCATCTCCTGATGCTTTTTGCAGTTGCCCGTCAGACGGCGGGGCATGATTTTGTAGCGCTCGGAGAGGCTAAATTTCAGCAACTGCAGATCTTTGTAGTCGATGAACTCGACTTTCTGCTCGCAGTAGCGGCAGTAACGTTTTTTGAATTTTCTTCTTTCGGCCATATTGATTTACTCCTAAAATGGTATTTCTTCTTCGTCGATATCGATCTCGGGGACGGAGGGTTGAGCAGGCTGTTGGGGTGCGGAAGCGGGAGCCGGCCGGGAGGGCTGCTGCTCTTGGCGAGGAGCTCCGTAGCCTCCCTGCTGGCCGTATCCGCCTGCACCGCCCGCTGCCGCGTCGCCGCGGCTGTCGAGCATTTGCAGGTTTTCTACGGTGACGGAGTGTTTGCTCCGCTTCGTTCCGTCCTGGGCAGTCCATTGCTCCAGTACCAGCCGTCCTTCGACGAGGACTCTGCGACCTTTGCTTAGATACTGGTTGGCGATCTCCGCCGTGCGGCCGAAGAGGGTCAGGTCGATGAACATCACCTCCTCTTTCTGCTCTCCGTTGGCTGCCTTGAACTTGCGGTTGGTGGCGATGCCCACCTTGCCGATGGCGCTGCCGCTGGGGGTGTAGCGGATTTCGACGTCTCGGGTAAGATTTCCTACCAGTATCACGCGGTTGTACATGGTCGCTCCTATGCTTTACGCTTCGCTGCTTTCGCTTGCCTCGGTAGTTTCGCCGGCTTCGGTATTCTCTGCGGGAGCGGCGGGAGCTTCATTTGCACTCTCGGGCTCGGGCTTCTCTGCAGAAGCGGCGGGAGCCTGTGCTTTTTTCGCGGCTCTTTCTACCATCTTCTCGTACTGGGCGATCTCTTTTTTCTTGGTGTACTTGACGGTCATGAAGCGGAGGATCTCTTCGTTGTAGCGAAGCTGACGCTCCAGTTCTCCGATCGCTTCGGCGGGAGCTTTGTAGTAGACGACGGTGTAGTAGCCGCGTTCCTGCTTTTCGATGGGGTAGGCCAGGCGACGCATTCCCATGTCGTCGCTGGCATCGATGGAGCCTTGCTGGCTCTCGATGATCTCTTTGACCCGGGCGATCTGAGCTTTGATCTCCTCTTCGGTCAGGGTCGGTTTGACAATGAACAGTGTTTCGTAGCAGTTCATCCGTATCCTTCTTTTGGTTTGATAGCCCGTCCTCCCATCCCTCGGGGATGGCCAAAGACGAGCAAGAATTTTGGAGCAAAAGGATAGCGAAAAGATGCTTTCGTAGAGCTTGGGGCGATAGTGTTC
>CAYUXG010000128.1:1458-3504 GCA_964448735.1 uncultured Nitratifractor sp.
GTGCTTGCGCTTCGGCGTTTCTTGAGCATCCCCTCCATGCTCAGGTAACTGTTGAGCGCGCCGAGGTAGGCCCGTGCGCTGGCGAGCATCGTGTCGATGCTCAGACCATGGCCGATGACGGCGGGTTCATTGTCGTTGAAGGCCACCTGCACGGTGACGCTGGCGAGAGCGTCTTTGCCCCGGGAGACCGATTTGACTTTGTAATCCATCAGCTGGCCGTGCTGGCCGGTGATCCGGTCGATGGTCTTGAAGACCGCGTCGATGGTCCCGTCGCCGATCCCCGCGTCGGTGACCTCTTCGCCCTGGGCGTTGCGGATCGTCACCGCCGCGCTGGGGACGCCTCCGGTGGAATCCATCAACTGCAATGCCACGAGCTCCCAGATCTTCTCCACGTTGACCATCTGGCTCGTCACCAGGGCTCGAAGGTCGTCGTCGTAGATCTCTTTTTTCTTGTCGGCAAGCTCTTTGAAGCGGGCGAAGGCTTCGTTGAGCTCTTCGTCGTTGAGGCTAAATCCCAGCTTTTCGAGCCTATCCTTAAAGGCCGCACGGCCCGAGTGCTTGCCCATGACCAGGGTATTGTGCAGCTCCAGACCGATCTCTTCGGGGGAGAAGATTTCGTAAGTGCGCTTGTTTTTGAGCACTCCGTCTTGATGGATGCCGCTTTCGTGGGCAAAGGCGTTTTTGCCCACGATCGCCTTGTTGGGCTGGGGTTCGATGCCGGTGATGGAGGCGATGAGCCGGCTGGTGGGGTAGATCTCCTTGGTGTTGATGCCGGTCTCTACGTCACGGAAGACGTCGCTACGGACCTTGAGTGCCATGACGATCTCTTCCAGTGCGGCGTTGCCCGCTCTCTCTCCCAGGCCGTTGACGGTGCACTCGACTTGACGCGCGCCGTTTTGGATCGCCGCCAGGGAGTTGGCGACGGCGAGACCTAAGTCGTTGTGGTTGTGCACCGAGATGATCGCCCGTTCGCCGATGTGGCGGCGCAGTTCGGCGATGCGCTCGGCGATCTCCTGGGGCAGGAGGATGCCTACGGTGTCGGGGATGTTGATGGTGCTCGCACCCGCTTCGATGGTGGCGTCGATGATCTCTTTCATGAAGCCCATTTCGCTGCGTCCCGCGTCTTCGAGGCTGAACTCCACGTCCTCGACGAAAGTCCGGGCGTACTGTACGGCGTCGACGGCGCGGCGGATCACTTCGTCGGGTTTCATGCGCAGTTTGTACTCCATGTGGATGGGGCTCGTGGCGATGAAGGTGTGGATGCGCTTTTTGGGTGCGGCGGCGATGGCTTCTCCCGCGGCTTTGATGTCTCCTTCGATCGCCCGGGCCAGGGAGCAGACGGTGGAGTTTTTGACCCGCTGGGCGATGCGGGCGATGGCGTCGAAATCCCCGGGGCTTGCCGCGGCGAATCCCGCTTCGATGACGTCGACGCCCAGCTTCTCGAGCTGCACGGCGATCTGGATTTTCTCCTCGGTGTTCATGCTCGCACCGGGGCTTTGCTCTCCGTCGCGGAGGGTCGTATCGAAGATAATAATGCGTTCTTTACTCATTGGTTTGCCTTTGAATATTTGAAAAAGAGTTAGGCCGATTTTATCCAAAAGGGGCTAAATCGGCGGATTCAATGATGAAAATCTCGGATTGAAAAGAGGAAAATCAGAAGCGGCGCAGGAGGATGGAACTCTGCTTATCAAAGCGTTTGGCATAGTCGTTGACGCTGAAATTCATGCCGTCCTCCTTTTTTGGAAGCATTATAGTGAAAATCACTCCCGAGGTCAAGTAAATAATAAAAATTCTCTGATAAAAGATTTCATCATCATGGAGAGGGCGTATGGATATGCACCGCCAGCCAGAGCGTTCCGCGCTCGGTTCGCAGGACCCGATGAGGCGTGCGGGCGGGGATGAAGAGCATCTCTCCCCGGCCGAGGGGTTTCTCCTCGCCGTTGATTTCCAGAAGCGCCGAACCCTCCAGGAGCACGACCCATTCATCCTCTTCCTGGCAGTACTCTTTCCTTTCGAGGGTATCGGAGCTGACGATCCGGACGATTT
>CAYUXG010000129.1:0-3496 GCA_964448735.1 uncultured Nitratifractor sp.
CGGACGTGGCGATAGTGGAAACGACGCAAATTGTGGCCGATCTCGGAGAGTTTGACGTCGTGGCGGATGAGAAGCTCCAGAATCTTCAAGGCTGCGAACATGGCGTCGCGATGGAGCTGAAATTCGGTAAAAGCGAAGTTTCCGTCCACCGTGGCGAGCAGATCGTACTCGCGCAGCCGCTCCGCTCGGAAGTCATGATAAGCTCCCCGTTGGATTTCGAGGTGAGGGTAGTCGATCAGATCGGGGGCCCAGGTCGGAAGAAAGACGCGCATTTTCCGTCCGAGACGCGCTCCCTCCCGGTCGAGTAGTTCCAAAACCACGCTCAGGCCCAAAATTTTGTCGTATGCCGCTCCTCGATCGTCGATAAGCTCGATGCGCTGTCCGCTGGAGAAGATCAAAAAGCCTGCGTCGAGCTCCAAGGAGGTGACGATTCGTCGAAGATCCTCTTCGCTTCGGCGCTGGATTTGATCGACGGGGGGAAGGATCTTGTCGGTGCTGTGGGCATTGAGCGTGATTGCGTCGATGCCCAAGTCGTTGAGGATCACGGGGAGGACGTCTCCGGTGATGCCGTGCATCATATCGACGGCGATGCGTACCGGCTTGGAGTGCAAGACGGTGCGATCGAGGTGGGCGATCACATCCTCTTGGTATTCCCGACATTCCAGTGCATGGAGACTTTCGCGGATTTCTCCGATTTTGGAAGCATCGACCCGGCGGAACTTTTCGTTGAAGAAGGATTTTTCGATCGATTTGGAGGCTCCCGTACCGATGCGAAGGCCCTCTTCGTTGTAGAGATTGATTTCACTGGCCGTAGGTTCAATGAGATTCCGTCGGAAATAGGCTCCTCCGCTGGCTTTGGGATCGCCGGAGATCGCATGACGCACTACGGCGGGAGGGACGGCTTTGAGGTCGATGACGTTGATGCCCGCAGCGAGGAGACCTCCGAGAAAGGCACGTTTGAGCATGCGGGAGCTGCGATCATGATCGCGGCCTACCATGACCGTGGCTCCTACCGGCAGTTCGGCCGCATAAGCTTCGGCGAGCTTGGTGACCATTTCGCAGCTAAGCTCGGCGTTGGATTTGCCGATGACGCTGCCGTTTTCGAGGATGGAATTTTTGTAGCGGCTGCCCCAGACCACGTTGTGGCTGACGATGGCGGCAGGCTCGATCTCCTTGTGGGGCCAGACGGTCACATCCTGCTCGACGCGGACCAGTTTGCCCACCTTACACCCCTCGGCGAGGATCAGGCCCGCTTTGGCGGTGACGTTGTCGCCGATGACGTTGTCGTTGCAGATGACGCCGTTGTCCAGGACGAAGCGCTTGCCGATCTCGATGTCGTGCCAGAGCACGGAGTTGCGGATTTTACACTCTTTGCCCAGGGTGACGTCGTCGCCGATGGCGCAGTTGTTGAGTTTGCTTCCTTTGCCGATGCGGACGTTTTCTCCTATCACGACGTTGCCCAGGATTTCGACGGAGGGGTCGATCGTGCTCTCTCCCGTCAGGTAGAGGGTGCCGTCGGGGTAGTCGATCTTTTTGCCGGGAATGGGGAACTTGAGCCGTTCGTTGAGGATGTCTTCATGGACTTCCCGGTAGCTGTCGGGATTGCCCACGTCTCTCCAGTAGCCGTCGGCGTTGTAGCCCATGAGGTCGATTCCTTCGCGCATGAGCAGGGGGAAGAGATCCTTGGCGAAGTCGAAGTTTTCTCCGATGGGGATGTAGTCGAGGATCTCGGGTTCGATGATGTAGATTCCGGTGTTGATGGTGTCGCTGAAGACTTCGCCCCAGCTCGGTTTTTCCAGGAACTTCTCGATCTTGCCCTCTTCGTTGACGATGACGACGCCGAACTGGAGCGGGTTTTCCACCGAAGTGAGGGTGATGGTGAGCTTGGACTCTTTTTCCCGATGGTAGTCGAAGATGGAGGCGAAGTCGAAGTCGGTCACCAGATCGCCGCTGACGATCATGAAGGTGGTATCCAGGTACTCCCGGGCGAAGCCGACGGCTCCGGCGGTGCCGTAGTCGTCGTCGGGGAGGACATAGTGGATCGTCACTCCCCAGTTCGAGCCGTCGCCGAAGTGTTTCTTGATGACGTCGGGCTTGAAGTAGAGAAGGATCACCACTTCGTCGATGCCGATCTCGACGAGGCGGCGAAGGGTGTGCTCCATCATCGGCAGGTTGACGACCGGGAGCATCGGCTTGGGGACGGAGTTGGTCAGGGGCTGGATGCGGGTGCCGAACCCGCCGGCCATCATCACGGCTTTGATTTTTCTCTTGGACATCGGGATTCCTTCACGTTGGGCTTGAGGCCCGAAGTCCAAGCTCTTCCCGGCTTCGCTCCGAGCCTTTGAATTATTTTAGAGTTTCAAGACTGAGTTTTCGCTTCCATAGGGAGAAGAGCAGCGTTCGCACTCTTCGTCTGCGACCCATCGGCCGTCGATTTCGTAGCCGAATTCGTAGCTTTCTCCGGTGCGGAGAACCTTGGTGATGTAGCGCTCTCCATTCTTTTTCTCTTTGAGAGCTTCGGCTTTCCAGTCGTTCCAGCTCCCTTTGATGGCAGCTTCTTGGCATTCGCTGACCGGTGCGGTGAAGGTGACCCAGGCTTTGGATCCGCGTTTGGTGACTTTGATCATGATCATTCCTTCCTGCTTTTTGTCCCATTTTAGCGAATTTTGGAAACGGGTCAATCGAGCAGATTGAGCATGGCCAGATGATGGGGATTGAGTTGATATTTGTTTTCGACCACCTCGTCGATCTCCATCAGGCCGAAATCTCCGCTATTGTAGACGACCACTTTGTTGGAGTGGGTGTGACCGAGCAGGTGCTCCACCGCCCGGACGGTAAATTCGAATCCCATCATCCGGTCGTAGGTGGTGGGGGAGCCGCCCCGCTGGATGTGGCCCAAAACGGTGATGCGGGTCTCAAATCCGATCTTCTCCTCGAGCCAGTCGGCGATCTCTTGGGTCTTTTTCGTCCCTTCTGCCACGATGGCGAGGACGTAGCGCCGGCCATTGGCCACTTCGTAGAGGAGCTTTTCTTCGGCGACGGGGCGGTTGAACGCCACCTCGGGGATGACGCAAACTTCCGCGCCGGAACTGATGGCGGAGAGGACCGCCAGATAGCCGCACTCTCGGCCCATCACTTCGACCACGAAGGCGCGGTTGAAGGTGCTGGCGGTGTCGTAGATCTTGTCCAGGGCACAGCGGATGGTGTTGAGAGCGGTGTCGACGCCCAGGCAGTATTCAGTGCCGTAGATGTCGTTGTCGATGGTGGTGGGAATGCCCACGAAGTTGAGGGGAAACTCCTTGCTAAAGCGGTCCATCGCCCGGAAAGATCCGTCGCCGCCCAGGACTACCAGCCCTTCGATCTCATGCTTTTTGAGGTTTTCGTAGGCCTGTTTGCGGTACTCGTAATCGTAAAAGCGCTTCGATCGCGAAGAGCGGATGATCGCGCCGCCCCGGTGGAGGATGCCTGCTACGTCGTGGTGATCGGCGGCTTTGAT
>CAYUXG010000130.1:0-3480 GCA_964448735.1 uncultured Nitratifractor sp.
CACTCCAGGTTCGTCCCCAGCTGCTCTTGGAGGATGTCCACGATCTCCTGGAAACTTCGGGCTTTGCCCGTGCCCACGTTGTAGACGCCGCTTTTTTTGGGATGGCAGGCTTTGATGTTGGCCTGGATCACGTCGTCGATGTAGATGAAATCCCGCAGAATCTTGTCGCTGCCCTCGAAGAGGCGGGGACGTTTCCCCGCGAGGATCTGGTGGCCGAACTGGAGGATCATGGAGGCGGTTTTGTTTTTGAAATACTCCCGGGGGCCGTAGACGTTGAAGTAGCGCAGCCCCACGATGGGCTGATCGCTTCGCTTCATCCACTCGTAGGCCAGATGGTCCATCGCCAGCTTGGAAAAGCCGTAAATGTTGGCGGGATCTTCCCGTCCCACGGTCTGGGGAGCCGGGGCATTGCCGTAGGTCGCGCCGCTGCTGGCGTAGATCATCGCCGCATCCATCTCCCGCGCCATCGTCAGCAGATCCTTGAAGGCGTTGAGGTTGGTGCGCATCATGATCTGCTGGTCGTTCACCGTCGTATCACTGATGGCCGCTTCGTGAAAAATGTAGTCGAATTCGAATCTTGTCAAGCGCGCCAGATCCGCAGGATCGTTGATGTCCCCGGCGATGATCTCTCCCCGGAAACCCTGGAGATTTTTGTAGTGGCCGAAGCTCTTGAGATTGCCGTTGTCGAAGGTTTCACCGCTACGGAAGCTATCGAAGACCACCACTTTGGCCTCGGGGGCGTTTTCTTGAAACCAAAAGGCCAGGTTGGAGCCGATGAAACCGGCCCCTCCGGTGATGAGAATCGTTTTGCCGTTAAAATCCATAGAGTTCCTTTGGGATGGGTTGATTGGGCGTGACCAGGCAGCAGTGCCCGACCCCCGCGGCGCGCCCTGCCTGGATATCGCTGAGCTTGTCGCCAAAGAGCAGCGAGGAGGCCAGATCCAGCTCGAAACGCTCCGCCGCTTGCAAAAGCATCCCCGGCTCGGGCTTGCGGCAGGAGCAGCCCTCCTCCGGAGCGTGAGGACAGGCGAAGACCTGTGTTCTTTCGATCGCGATCCCCGCGTCACGCATCCGGCGGAGCATCTCTTCCGTCAGCCGCTCGAAATCCTCGCTCCGGTAGTATCCCCGGCCGATCCCCGACTGATTGGTCACGACGATGGGCAGGTATCCCCGCTCCTGCATGATGCGGATGAAATCCAATATCCCCTCGACGAAGTGAAAATCTTCGATACGGTACGTATAGCCGTGATCGACGTTGATCACGCCGTCGCGGTCGAGAAAGAGTGCTTTCTTCGGTGCTTTGTTCATTGAAAAGTATTATAACGCACGGGGCTGAGGAGTGCTTTGGAGTCCAAGCTCTTCGGCCAGGAAATGCGCCACGGCCTCTTCGTCGTTGCTTCGGGGCAGCACGAGATCGGCTTTGGCCTTGAGCTCGTCGATGGCGTTGGCCACGGCGATTTTGCGGCCGGCCACGGCGAAGAGCCCCAGGTCGTTGTGGCTGTCGCCGAAGACCGTGGTATGGGCCCGATCCACCCCTTCGATCCTCTCCAGAGATGCCAGGGCGTGGGCCTTGTCCCCCTCCGGATGAAGCACGGTCAAAAACCAGCAGTCGATATAGGGGTCGGCGGAGCGCTTGGTCTCGACCGCATCGCCGAAGCGCTCCCGGATCGCCTCTTCGAGCTCCGCCGTGACCTTTTCGCTCTCGGTATAGACGATTTTGAGGTTGCGCTCCATCGCCCGCAGAGGATCGGCGTCGAGGACTCTTCGTTTGTTGTGAAAAGTCGCGAGAAGATCTTTTTGACAGCCGTTGAGGCGTCTCGGATAGACGAAATGCTCTTGGCTCTGCGCATCCATCCCCACCAACAGAGGCTCCATCCCGGCGACCTTGCGGCCCGTCTCGATGATCTCGTCTGCGATCTCCTTCTCCAGCGCGGCAACCTTGAGAATCTCCCCGTCGATCCTGGCGATGAGCACGCCGTCGAGGAGGATCATCGGCTCTTGCATCCGCACCCCTTCCAGCAGACCCCGCACCCCCGTCAGGCTCCTCGCCGTCGCCACGGAGAGCCGCTCGCCCCGAGCCGCCGCCTCGTTCCATACCCGGCGCGTGTATGCGCCTACGCTCATATCGCTGCGCAGCAGTGTCTTGTCCAGGTCACTCAGATAAAATCGTTTCAAACTCTCTCCTCGTTCCTTTGCCGCAATGGTATCCAATCGGACGAGCTCTCATGATCTTTTGGCTAAAATATCCCAAACGATTCTCCAGCAGACAAAGGAAAGCGCATGTCGGATCACTGCGAAAAAGCTTATATCACCACCCCGATCTATTACGTCAACGACATTCCCCACATCGGCCACGCCTACACCACCATCATCGCCGACACTCTGGCGATCTACTCCCGCATGGCGGGGCTGAAGACCTTTTTCCTCACCGGGACCGACGAACACGGCCAAAAGATCGAAGAGGCCGCCAAGAAGCGGGGGAAATCCCCCCAGGAGTATGCCGACGAAATCTCCGGCCGCTTCAAGGCCCTCTGGGACGAGTTCGGCATCAGCTACGACCGTTTCATCCGCACCACCGACGAGGAGCACCAAAGAGGGGTCCAGGCGGCGTTTCTCAAAATGTACGAAAAGGGCGACATTTACAAGGATGTCTACCGGGGCCACTACTGCATCAGTTGCGAAGCCTTCTTCACCGAGACGCAGCTCGTGGACGGAGAATTTTGCCCCGAATGCGGCAAACCCACCAGCATGGTCGAAGAGGAGAGCTACTTCTTCCGCCTCTCCAAATACCAGGAACCCCTGCTTCAGTGGTACCGGGAAAACGAGAAGTGCATCCTCCCCAAAACCCGGCGCAACGAAGTGATGCGCTTCGTCGAAGGGGGGCTCGAAGACCTCTCCATCACCCGCACCAGCTTCGACTGGGGGGTCAAGCTCCCGAGCGAAATGAACGACCCCAAGCACGTCATGTACGTCTGGCTCGATGCACTGATGAACTACCTGACGGCCCTGGGCTACGGCGGCGACGAGAAACTCATGGATTTCTGGCCCGCCAGAGTCCATCTCATCGGCAAGGACATCCTTCGCTTCCACGCCGTCTATTGGCCTGCCTTTCTCATGAGCCTGGATCTGCCCCTGCCCAAACACATCGCCGCCCACGGATGGTGGACCCGCAACGGGGAGAAGATGTCCAAATCCAAGGGCAACGTCATCAACCCCAAAGAGGTGGCCGATGCCTACGGCCTGGAGAACTTCCGCTACTTCATGCTCCGCGAAGTCCCCTTCGGCGGAGACGGGGATTTCAGCCAAAAGGCCCTCATCGACCGGATCAACTCCGATCTGGGCAACGACCTGGGCAACCTGCTCAACCGCCTCATCGGCATGAGCGGCAAGTACAGCTCCGGCGCCGTCTCCAGCGCCGACGTCGCCGAACTCTACCCCGAAGAGCTGGCCGAGCTTCATGCCTCGATCGACAAGCTCGAA
>CAYUXG010000131.1:0-3474 GCA_964448735.1 uncultured Nitratifractor sp.
GAGCCGGGCGAGGGTGTTTCGCTCGATCGGATTCTTCTCTTTGCGGTAGAGATTTCCCTCCAATTTCGCGATGTATCTTGCGATCTCCGCATTTGCGGCATAGGGAAGCAAGAGGCGGTAGAGCTCCCGGTCGCTAGCTCGGAGGATCTTTTTTGCTTCGGGGCTTTGCAAAGCGTGGCGGCGGCGTCGCAGGAGCAAGAGTGCGAGCAGCGTCGCCAATCCTCCAAGAAACGCTCCGGCGAAAAAGGCTCCCGACAAGGCCAGGCGGCGGGAGCGAAGGGCGGGGTTGTCGACATGCACGGTGCGGGGAGGGGTTTGGAGGATTTCGATCGTGTCGGTGGAGCTGTTGAGGTAGCGAAAACGCAAAGCCGGCAGGGTGAAATCGCGATCGGCGAGGATCGTGTAGCTGCGGATGTAGCTGCCTCCGTAGCTTCCGTCGGGGAGGAGTCCGGTTTGGATGCGGGGCGTGCCGGCATAGAGGAGGACGCCGGAGAGGTTGAGATCGGGAGCGTGCAGGCGTCGCAGATCGCCTTTGCCGCTCAAGCGCAGCACGGCGGTGACGGGCCCGGATGCATCGGTGCGGTTGCGATCGAGGGTGAGGCTCATCCGCAGATCGCCGACGAAATCGACCCCCGCAGGCAGCGGAGAGACGGGCAGGATCCTTTCCGTGCTTCGGATCTCTTGGGCTCGGCTCAGGAAAGTTTCGGGATCGGTGCGGTAGAGGGTGAGCGTCTGCGGAGGGATGCGCAGGTGGCCGAAGATCTTGGGGATCAGCAGCCATCGGGCGCGGTAGTTGTAGGCTTTGCCCTCGTGCGTGAGGTTTTCGTCGAGTTTTTCCACGAGGAAATCCCGGGCATGGAAGCGGGGCGTTTCGATGCGGTCGACGGGCCGGGAAGCGTCGCTGTGAAAACGCAGCGTCGCGACGACCGGCTCTCCGGGGTAGGCGTGCCGGGGGTGCAGCCGTAGCTGCAAGCTCTCGGCTGCATACAGGGGCAGGAGGCTCGTCAGTATGCCCAGAAGTGCGAGGCCAAAGCCCGCTCTCTTATCGGGGAGGAAGGTCACGATCGGCTCCTTTTCGAGGGATGGGGATCAGCAGGGTCTGCATAGGTCGGCGGCGTAGACGGCTGCGCCAATAGTTCTCTTCGATCCCGCGGTCGATTTCGAAACTCTTTTTGCCGTGGATGCGCAGGCGAAAATCCCTAGACTCCGCCCGGGCGTCGCCGTGAGCCCCCCGGCTGTTTCGCGCCAGATTCGCCCGGGTGCTTCGGTCGTGGATTTTGGCTTCGACGAGCTTCTCCTTGCTTCGGTTTCCGTCTCGGAAACCGTCGGGAGTGTTGAAACCTTTGCGCAGGGGATCGACTTTGCTTTTTTTCTCTTTGGCGCTTTGCTCCTCTTCTTTTCGCTTTTGAAGCCATCGCTCGAGGCGGCGGATGTTGCTTTCGGCGTCGGGGTCGTCGCCGAATTTGAGGGCGTTGCGCCAGGAGGCGAGGGCCTCTTGATAGCGTCCCAGGCGAAAGAGAGCATCGCCCATGTCGAAATATCGCCGCGCATTCAGCTCGGGGGCCCGGATTTGGCGGTAGAGATCCAGAGCTCTGCGGTAGCGCCCCAAGCGATAGAGGCAACCGGCCAGATTGTAACGTACGGCATCGTCCGGGGAGCGGACGTGTCGGTAGAGGACGACGGCCTCTTGACACGCTCCCCGGCGGGCGGCCTCCGCAGCGTCGTGCAGCAGCGTTGCGTCGCGGAAGGATCGGGCCTGGGAGCACACGAGCGCCGAAAGGGCAAAGAGAAGAAGCAGACGTTTCATCTTTGCCCCCATTTTCGCGGGATCGTTGCGAAAGAACTTAGCAAAAGCAGGAGGATGGCCAGAGCGATGAGGATGCTTGCGCGCCGTGTCTGCTTTTGGAGCTTTGGAGTCGGGCTGCGCAGGGTCTCGGCCAGGCGTTTGCGCAGGCTCGGCCAGCCGTTCGCCGGAGCGAAAACGCCTCCGCTGATGCGGGCGAGGCGCTCGAGGGCGGGGTTGGGTCGGCTGACGACGACGGCTCCGGTCGCGGGATCTTCGAGCCAACCGCCTCCGCGGCGGGGTATGGGCGCGCCCTTCGCCGTGGCGGTAGCGTAGGCGAAGATGGGGATTTTGCGTCGTTTGTCGGAGGGAAGCACGGCCTCGGGATGCATCTCGTCGCCGCCGTCGCTGAGGATCAGCAGCGCCGCTTTTTGAGAGCCCCGGAGCATGGCGAGAGCTTGCCGGAGAGCTTCGGCCAGATCGCTTCCTTCTTTGATCTCGGGAGCCGGAGGCAGATGGCGAATCAGCCAAGCCAGCGCTTGCCGGTTGCGTGTCGGCGGGGCGATGAGGTAGGCTTGGCGGGCGAAGCCCAGGATGCCGATGCGGGCGTCGGGGAGATGCTCGAGCAGATCGAGGATGCGGCTTTGGGCCCATCGGAGCCGATTGGGGGGAAGATCTTTTGCCTGCATGGATCGCGAGAGGTCCAGGAGGATCAGCAGCGTAGGAGGATTTTTTTGCGATGCTTCGGAGCCCGGAAGCGGCAGGATCAGCGCGGTGAGCACGAGGATCGTCGCCAGAGCGTATCCGATCCGCCGCATTCTCCGGGGCTCGGCAAAGAGGAGCCATGCCATCAGCAGCAGCGCCGCCCCCAGAGGCCATCGATAAAGCGGCTCTTGGCTGATCGTTGCATGGCTGCGGAGGCGCTCTTTGAGCTGCCGGTCGATCATGCGGTAGATCGCGGCGAGCTCTTTGGGATCTTTGGCGGCGAAGAAGGCCCCTTTGTTGGCCAAGGAGAGATCTTCGAGAAGCCTGCGGCGATAATCCGAACCGACTCCGACGGTGAAGAGGTGCACGCCGGCGCGTTTGAGCCGCCGCCGGGCCGTCTCCAGGGGGACGGAAGCGGCGGTGTCGATGCCGTCGGTGAGGAGAATGACGAACTTCTCTCCCCGGTAGTCGGGGTCGAAGAGATCGACGCTGCGGTAGAGCGCTTCGTAAAGAGCCGTCTCCCGCCCGCCCGCCACGCCGGGATAGAGGGCGTGCAGGATACGAAGAAGCCCCTTCGTATCGGAGCTCATGGGAGCCGCCAGAGCGGCTCGGTCTCCGAAGACTTCGAGCGCGAGTTTGTCGCGGCTGCGCTTTTTGATAAAGGTTTCGAGGATCTTTTTGGCTTCGTCGAAGCGCCGATCGTCGCGCATGGAGTAGCTCACGTCCAGAAGCAGCGCGATTTCGTACCCTTTGCTGCTGTTTTGCATCTGGACGTGTCGGCGCACGGGAGAGGCCAGTGCTAGCAAGAGAAGCAAGAGCACGAGGCCCAAGATCCACTTCTGCCGATCTCCTCGTCCCGAGGCGACGCTTTTGAGCATGGCGAGGTTGCCGAAGGCGATCGTGCGCTGCGCCCGTCGGCAAAGCACGAGGCAGAGGGGATAGAGCAGCCACAGCGCGAGGACCCAGGGGTGCAGGAGGCTCATCGC